>JAYUQN010000791.1:0-2998 GCA_043756725.1 Saprospiraceae bacterium | reverse complement strand
AGAGAGGTATTTGAACGTTTTGGCGAAGTTGAATCTGCCAATGTTATTATGGACCGTGAAAGCGGTCGCTCAAAAGGCTTCGGCTTCGTAGAAATGCCTGACGATGGTGAAGGGTCAGCTGCTATCCAAGCACTTGACGGTACTACTCTTGATGGCAGCACAATCGTCGTTAAAAAAGCTGAACCACGCGAAAATCGCAGTGGTGGTGGCGGCGGTGGCGGTTTCAAAAAATTTGACAATAACAGACGCTCTTTCGATAGACCACGCCAGAACGATCGCTGGAACCGTGACTATTAATTGCATCTTTTTTGAAAAATAGTGAAAGCCGATACAATCGTATCGGCTTTCTTTTTAGCCTTTATACCGATTCTTCTTTATCCTCTGCTCTATCTTCTGCTTTTTGATTTTCTTCAACTATCCCTTTTTCATCTATTCTTATATTCTTAAACGGGGATATGTCTTGCCCCATACGAATTAACTTACGTGCTAAATTAATACTGATAGATAAAACCAAAATAGAGACAATCGCCAAACCTTCATACGATTTTTGTAGTAAAAAAAAATCGTATAAGCCATGAAAAAAAATAGCTAAAACGATTCCAGAAACCATATAAGCATTCCGTTTTTCAGGAATAAACTTTGCCAAACCTACGTACGAACCCATCATAATAGCAAAAGCCGCATGAGCAGGTATGGCTGTGAAAGCACGCCCAAATCCTAAAGCAAAACTCCCCCCCTCAGTATTGAAGACATACAGAATGTTTTCAAGCGTAGCAAAACCCATACCTATCATAACTGCATAAACTATACCATCGAAAGGCTCGTTGAAATGAGCGTTTGGATAGGCATAAAAACGTAAAAACAGAAATTTGGACAACTCTTCTGTCAAAGCAACAATTAAAAATGAGTACAAACCAATATGAAAAAGATTGTCTGGATCCTCCCAATTTTTGAAATATATTTGAGCCAATATGGCAGGCAGCGTGCTTACACAACCCCATATAAAGCAGGCAAGTAACATACGTAGTGGCTCTTTTTCGTATCTATCTTGATGATAAATCCAAAAACTAATAGCGATACCGGGAGCGAGAGCCAATAAAAGAAGTAAAGGGGTCATGGCGAGGCGATATTGATTGATTGATTGTGTTGGAATACGCCGTTTAATTTAGTTCACCGAACCACACAAATCCACAAAGTTTCTTATTATTTTTACTGTCTTATCTTTAGCCGTAAACATACCCATGTGGGCTACTTTCGGTAAAATATGAATATCAGCAATGGAAGACAAAGGCATCATTTTCAAACTCGTCTCATAAGGCACTACTTTATCTTGCTTGCCTATAATTATTAAAACAGGAATTTTTGAGTCTTTTAAAACATCGCTGTAGTCAGTCCGATTCAGCATGGCTTCTTGGGCGCCAATTATCGTTTCAGGTGGGTATTTGGAGGCTTTGAAAATCAACCCATTTATAAGAAACTCGTTGCTGGTAGCAAATAGTTCTGCAAATAATTTGGGTATCAATTGTTTTACATACACAATATGCCCGTTTTGTTTCACAAAAGCAATGGCTTTTTGGCGCTCAGCTTTTTTCTCACCTGTATCTTCGAAAGGGTGAGAGTGGAATAAGCCAATACCTGTCAATACTGAGGGGTATTTTTTTGCGAAAGATACCGTCACATAACCTCCCATGGAGTGACCCACCATAACGCATTTTACAATGTTTAATTCATCTAAAACGGCTTTTATACTTTCAGCCATCAGATCAATAGAATGTTTAGGCAAAATTTCAGACTCCCCGAAACCGCTTAAATCGGGGCGAATAATTTGAAAATCGGATAAGCCTTTGATAAACTCGTCCCAGATTGTGCTGTCTTCACATAAACCATGCAACAATACCAAAGGCTGCCCTTTGCCTTGAACCCTGTATGCCAGTTTTTTCCCCTTGAAATGTATGTAGTGCATAAATCAATAGTCTTTTTAAAAGAATTATCTGCAAAGAAACAGTTTTTGCATTTTAAAAAGTGTTGTTTGATAAAAAAAAATATAAACAGAGGTACAAAATCAAGTCCTAATGACTATTTTTACATTCAAATAGTTCATTATTCCAAAACGTTACAATTATCAAAGGAAATTTGCTGCCAAGATCATGTCTGAAAACCTATCACCCAATGAGAAAGCTATACGCCGATTATTGAAAAACAAACCTGCATTAGTTGGTCTGGGGTTGATAGTCCTTTCTGTTTTGGTTGCTATTCTTGGATATGCTATTTCACCAGATTCTACACCCAACACCAACGACCAATTAGCAACGATTGCTTTGAAACAACCGAGGTTTGAGGTAAAAATGTTGAAGGTTCGCAAAAACAGACTTGTTGATGAAAGAGGATTTTTCGGTAAAATGTTGTTTGGTTCAGAAAGTGCCTTTGATTTACTACCCATCAATAGCTTTACGATTAAAGGTGATTCAATAATAGTTGAAAAATACGCAGGTGAAAATCCGGAAATGGGGCAAATATTGAAGGGGCGATTACAGTCATTTCATTTGGCAGACATCGCTTTCGCCATTGATGTGGATAAAGCACCTATTGAAAAGCAAGGAGATAATTATATTTTTTTTGACTTAAAAAATGAAAAAATGGTCGCTTCTACTGAGGGGGTGCGTAAGATGGTTGAAAATCAGATTTCGACTAAAAAATTCTATCTTGGCACAGACAATTTTGGACGTGATATACTCAGTCGTTTAATTTTGGGGGTTCGTATTTCTCTTTTAGTAGGTTTGATAGCGGTGATTATTTCTTTGACTATTGGTATTCTTCTGGGCGCATTGGCAGCGTATTTTGGTGGAAAAGTTGATGATTTCATCATGCTTATTATCAATACGGTGTGGTCAATACCAACTATTTTGTTGGTATTTGCCATCGTTTTAGCTTTTGGGCGTGGCATTGGGATTATCTTTTTAGCAGTAGGGCTTACGATGTGGGTAGATGTAGCAAGGCT
>JAYUQN010000790.1:0-3002 GCA_043756725.1 Saprospiraceae bacterium | reverse complement strand
TAAGAACTTAGCCGTATGATGGACTTCAGTCCGTCAATGTTTAAATCTCATAGAAATACAGTGTGTGCTATTTTTTAAATAAAATTATCACAATTACTGAGATAGTTATGGCACATCCCGAGGAAATCGGGACGGACTGAAGTCCATCTTACAGCTAAGTAATTACAAAAATTTTATGAACAAGATTTGATTTTTTAGGGTATAAATTAAAATTTATTAATTAATATTTGAATTATATTTATTTATAACAATGTGATTATAAGGATTCCTGTTATTTCAGAACGCTTGTTGCTTGTTATTGTTATATATGATTTTTTGCAATAGTTTTGTTTTTTAAAGATGATTTTGTAATTTTGTGACTGAGTCAGACACTTGTAAAAAATCACACTACATTCACATTAAAACAAAATTCTACACAAAATGAAATCCGTTCAAGAGACAGTAAGCTATTCGGATAATACATTCGATGCTTTATTGGATGAAATTAATCATCAAAAACGCTTCATAACACAGCTTCAAACCGACAATAGAAAACTCAAAACGAATGAGATTCGCCTCAACAAAATGGCAGAATTTTTCAAATCGGACAATCTTGCGTTAACCCAAGAAGTTCAAAGTTTTGTACAGCGTGTTAGAGAACTTGAAATCCAATTGACCCTTCCAACAAATGAACGCACACTTTCCATCAACCGTTCCATCATCGATCCTTTTCCTAAAAAAAAGGGTCTTCAAAATTTTAAATGGTCTTATATTGTTACACCTATTTTAGCCATCTTAGCCGTTTTTGTAGGTAAAAATTGGGGTGAAAGCCAGCAAAATTCAAGTTTGGCAATGGCTTCTATCTCTGCAGTTTCTTCTAATAACACGCCTATTTCCACTGCTTTTGCCCCGCCTCCCGCTACAACAAATATCCCTGACAATTATCTTGTTATTGAAAACCCGCTTGAAAAAGAGGGCATGGTGCGTGTATTAGATGGTTTTGAACAGAAAGCCAAAGTTTTGGCTTGGATTAGTCCTACTGAAAAGTATAAAATCAGAACTCAAAGCCCTGACAAAAAACGCAGAACTTATGTCAAAGACGGTAAAACCATTACTGTTGAAGAGTATTTTTATAAAATAAGCGACAAAGAGCAATGGGTTCATGGGTTTTTTACAAATAAAAGTACAACGGACAAATGACAAATGACAATGGACAATTCACTTAACTGCGAATTGTCCATTGTCATTTGTCCATTGTCATTTGTTTTTTGTACTTTGTCATTTGCTTTTTGTCCGTTGAATTTTTACGGCTTCTGCGCCAAACCTGCCTACGAGACGACTCACAATACGGTTTAACTCTTGTTTATCGTTATACGAAACGTCTGCTGCCAGAATGACAATATTACCGCTCGGACGTTCATAAATGCCAAATCCATTAGCGTTTAGCCATTTTTTATGACGATTGATATTGTTTTTATCACCAAACCCTCCTAAAATAATTCGGGCTTCATTTTTCTTGATTACTGCAGTAGGCGGCGTTAACGTTGACGTTGTGACATCTTTATTGTCCCGAGTAACGTCCGTTTTAGACGCATTGTCAAGCATTTTATCATGGGCAATAGATTTGTCGGGTTGGTTGACAGGAGGAGGCGTAGGTGTTGGTATATTGTTATTGCCAGAAGGTGTATTGTCAATAGGTTTTGATGGACTCACATTTACTTTTGGCTTTTCTACTTTCCTGCCCAATTTTTCTTGATTTTGATTGTGCATATAGATAGTAAAAATCATAATGAACAAAACGGCAATGGTCAAGCCCGGAATAAATTTGCGCCACTGCACAGGCATTTCAGGATGAATAGGCTCGGCAGAAATAGTTGGAAAAGGCACATCGGTTGTGCTTTGAGGAAAAGGCTTTGTGAAAGCAGGCGGTGGTGGAACGTTGCTAATAAGTGCTTCCACAGCTGCTGTTTTCTCCACAGGCGTTCTTGAAACTGGATAAAATTGCGCTGTTGGCAAACCGAAAGTATCGGTATTGAAATTGGTTGTATCGGGTAAAAACTGCAATTTACTATTAAAATCACGATACAAACGCCCCACTTGCGGGATAACAATCAGCTCATGTTTTTCAAAAGTATGATACGCATTATCCCTAAAAGCATCGAGTGCTATTTGTGCCTCTTGGGCAGGAATGCGGTATTTTTTTTTCAAAAAATCAAGAAAAACCCCATCGTTGATGATGGTATTAGGGTCAAAGCTAATTTCCAGCGAAGGCGGTGCTAATTGTCCTTGAATGCCATCAATATTTGCAGATTTGTAGCTTCCTCTAAATGCCCCTACGCCGGGTATCACCACTGAACCATTTTCGTAGAGCATATCTTGTATATCTTCATCAATATGTATGTTCATATTTTTTAATATCATTTAATCCCGTTTTCAATTTTTTACAAAGATATAAAAAAGTTGAAAAACAAGGGCTTACTCTTTAATATTCCATTTTCTAACTTCTAATCCCGTTTTAGGTATCAGCCGCAAATTTAAGGTAGAATCTTGATAAACACGGGCAGGCGAAGGCACCACTAACACTTTATCCACTTTTTGAGAATCTCTCTGCGCTTGTTTTTGAGTCTCCTTTTTAGCTCTTGGGCGCACTTTGGATTGCGGTGGAAATTTTTTATTTTCGATATCCTTTTTCAAATTAACGGCTTCTTTTTGAGTAGCATTCATGCGCAATATTTCATCCGCCATGTGTTCTGCTTGGTCTTTTTGACCCACAATGGCAGCAGCTCTTGCCACAGTCAATACTTGCTTATTTTCAAGATGGATGGGGGTAGCCATACTGAGTTGTTCTACAACACGTAAGCGGTTAGCGATTGAATCCCACAAAATTTTATCATTTGGGCGCACTTCCATATCTTTTATATTTCGATCTAAGACTTTGACATGTTCCCTAATATTTTCACGAGTCTGCCATTTTTTAACAATTTCTTTTTGGCTTTCTATGGCTTTGGGCGAGTTTTTATCCA
>JAYUQN010000789.1:0-8115 GCA_043756725.1 Saprospiraceae bacterium | reverse complement strand
GGAGATTTCCTTGATTTTTACGCAAAAGTCAAGCTGCAAAAAGAAATTTTACAGATTGTGAGTGGTCAGATAAAACTCTCTGATTTGCAAATGGCTATGCAATCTTTCGCTTTGAAATCAAAATA
Source organism: Saprospiraceae bacterium (assembly GCA_043756725.1). Lineage (GTDB taxonomy): Bacteria > Bacteroidota > Bacteroidia > Chitinophagales > Saprospiraceae > JAAFJT01. The sequence continues at coordinate 7,990 of JAYUQN010000789.1, read as the reverse complement.
TCCTATTGGTATGCGATAAGCACCTCCTCAGTATTTTGAATAAAAAAAGCGGCTTCTGGTGGGAAGCCGCTTTTTTTGTAATTAGTATTTCAAGATGATGAAAACCGTTTTGGTTTAAAAAGATATTGTGCCAGCGGGATAAAACTTTAGAGTTATAATTTCATAAAATCATCAATAAAATCAATGATAATTTCAATTTTATCCTTTTCAAGTGTTTCAGATAAATAAAATACATCCTTTGATTCTTCAAGTTTGAATTTTTCTATTAGCTTCTTATTCAATCCTTTAGGTTCAATTGGCTGAATTACCCAATGATTATCTCTACAATAAATCATAATTTTATTGTGCATATTGTTTTTTATGTGCAAATCACTTTCCTCAGTGTACCTATAAGGATTTATTTCAATTTTAGTATTATGTTCATAATGCTTTTTGACACAAACTAAATATGGATTTAAGTGATAAGAATGCAAAGGTTGTTTACCTGAATTACCCAAGCCATTAATGCTAAAACCTTCATTATTTCCCCATGTAAATAAATTAAGTCTATTAAGTGTATCATACGGCTCAGTCATTGACTCATAAGTTATAAAATAGTACCTCCAATCTTTTGATTTTACATTATAATTATTAATCAAATAATTTAATTTTTTAGTAGTAGTATTACCAACAGCCGTTAAATAACGTGATAAAAAATCATCAAGGTTCTCTCCTATTTTCTTATCCGCAGCAGTAAGTATTCTGTTCCAATCATTACGACTACCAAAATGCTTAATCCTGCCAAAGAAAGAATTTTCATGTGTTTCCACAGAATAATCGTCAACAGTTAAAAAAGCTCGAATGCGTAAGGAATTATCCGTTTGCTCATTCCAAATATCACAAAAAGCATTGATTTTACCAATGATACTGCCTGAATTTAAGATAAAATTAGACGTATTCCCTTGAATGAAAGGATGATCTTCTAATTTATGAATATGTTCACAAAATATAGGACTATTGAAAATAACTTCTGCTTTTATTTTTTCAGCCGATATAGGATCTTTAGTAAACCCACTTAAATTACTTTTGGCGAAAATTTCATAAATATGTTGTTGCTTTTTTGTTTGTATTAGATCAATAAAATCATCAATAAACTTACTATAATCTGAAATACCTTGAAACCGAAGATTTGACATATATTCAATTCTTCTTGACGCATTTATTTGGCGAACAGTTAATAACAAGTTTCTAAGAATCCTTACAAAATATTTCAGTTTTACATCTGGAGTAACTGTGTTTGTTTTTATGCAGTAGTTTAGAATAGCATAAAAAAGTGTTTTATTTTTAATATCAAAATTTGTATCTGAAATAGCTCTCCAAAATAAATTTTTATCATGACTTTCAAATAATTTGACACTATCGAATATATCGTTGAAAAACCTTTCTATGTCTTTTAAATTGGATAGAAAATCAAGAGATGAAAACAAAAATAAGGTATTCTCTTTTTTAGAAAAAACGTCGTTTAAACAGGCGAAACTCTTTTCAAAGCTCTTTTCATTATCTTCTTTATTGTCTTTATAATATAGAAATTCTGCTACAAAATAAATCATATTTAGAATAGTAACATCAATTTTTAAGTCTGTCTTCGTTCGATATGACCAAAACAAATCCATCCATACACTATCTATTTTAAAAGCAAAATACTGCTGATAGCTTACTTTTTTGCCATTAAAATCAATAGTTTCATCTTGAAAATTCGTATTTTTTGAAGCAAGCAAACCTGAAAATTGAGCTTTAAAATTCTCAAAATCAGTTAATGGTTTACCTCTTGAGTTCATTTTAATGTACAGTTCATCAGTTAATTTGAATTCTTCGGATTTAATATCTAAATAATCAAAAGTAATTTTATCATCTTTAACTAATTTGTTCCAAACATTATGTTGGTCATTCATTCTTTCATGAATTGTATCCAGCATATTTAACATAGAGATAATTGTCGGGTCATAATTCCAAGAAGCCATAAACCAAGACGCATCTCTGATTTCATCAGAAAGCGATTGAATAGTATCTAAATTATTCAAAGGATTATGCACCAGCCCTTCACAAAATCTTTTTGCAGATACCCTTGTTTCATAAGTAAATTTTTGTAAAATGTCCTTATTGTTTTTAGAATCAATTACTTTATCATCTACTTGTATCTTCGTTTCTTTTGATGCAAAATACCAATGAAGCAACCATAAAGTCGTCAATCGTTGTTGCCCGTCTAAGGGTATAAAAACGGAGGCGTTATTAACCCCATTTTCTGTATAACCATAGACAAAATCCAAATTTAAGGTTTCTGAATGTGTTTCTAATACAGTTTTTAGTTTATCGACAAAGCTATTTCTCAATACAACCTCCGTATTTCTACCTTGAGCATAATCTCTTTGGATTAGAGGAACGATAATTGTATTCTGTTGTAATAGTTGATAAAAATTGTATTTCATAATTTTGTATTTTTATTTAATAAAGTAGTCATATACGTTTTGTATGCTTGCCAGATAATCTTTTCTATCCGCTTGTGTCCAATAAGCATTATTTGAAGGGTACTCCGTGTAGGCTTTTAAAAACACGTTTCTTGAACAAATGGGTACATAATAGCCTTCTAATTCTCTTCTTTTTATTTTTTCTCGTTTTACATCAAAAATCGAATTATTGAGTTTACTATTTGTATTTTTATCAATTAGACATAAGTTGTCAATAGAATGTTTATCATTGTCAGTTATGCCTGAACGTTCACTCACAATTTTATATACCTCTGAAACTAATCCGTCAAACACATCATCTCCAATTTTATCTATTTTTGCAGCTTCTTCCATATTTCTTATTAAATCAACATTCTTATTATCAAAATTACTAAACGATTTTATGTGATCCTTCAACCATGTAACCCTATGTTCATGTTTAACAAGGTTCTCGGAATTTTGAGCATGAATATGTTCCAAACTCCACTTTTCATTTTTCTTTGTTTTCTTATACAAATCAAAAGGAAAACGCGCTTTTTCCTTTTGACTGTTTAAAGTGGTATTAACATTGTGTAGGAAGAGGATTTTCTGAATTGCGATTTTATCATGTGATTTTGAAGTTTCGTAATCTTCGTAACGCAAATCTTTCATTGTTTTTGTAGTTTTTATTAATTCCCCAATTTCATTTTTTAAATAATTCTTAAACTCTAATTTTGATGACTCTTTTGATTTAATAATTAAAGTATCAACGATATAATTACCTTTCTCACTAATCAAATAGCCAATGTAATGATATAGCTCTCTGTTATTATACCAATCTTTAAAATATTCAAAATATTCTGTTACAGACTGCCAAATCATTTTGACGGCTTCAATTCTTGTTTTTTTCTCATCATTCACAGCTATTTTCCCGTTCACCTCTTTTTTTTCATCTGTTAAATCTTGTAGGTATGCGGATAAAATAAGAAACGTAGCATGTTTCGAAGGTTTTGAAGGAAAATATTTTTTTTCTTTTAGAATTTTATCAGCAATTAAATCAAAAATGAATTCAATATGTGTAGGTTTATTATTTGTTTCATTGCTAATGAAATACCAAAACTCTTCATTTTGTAAGGTATACTCGATAGAATCCCATTCAGAAGCAATTTCAAATAATGTCATTTTATTGTACTTGAGTTCGCCTATTGGATATTTATCACTTTGAAGTAGAAGTGCCTTTATCAATTCAGCGTCAGTCAAAGGAATTTTTCCAACATTAAGACGAATAAAAACATCAATTGGATTAACATTTTTTTCAACAATGTACTCAATAAACCGAACATTTCTATTACCAATATCATTTTCATCCATTAAAATAGGAATCAATTTCCCTTTTGCCCCTCGGTGTTTCTCATTTTTAAACCAATTATCAATATAAGAATAGGCTTGACAGATGTGATAGAAGTCTATATTAGTTTCATTGATTCCAGAAGTAAATTCTTTATTTATAAGAAATGCCTCACATCCACTTCTTGTCTCATAATTGAGAGAAAACAATTTCTTATCATAACCATCTTCAAATCTTCTTTCTTCTAAATAGACCAAAATAAGATAGAGTGTTGTCAGTCTCTGTTGACCATCTAAAACGTCACGAGACCCATTCTCATTTTCCTTGAAAACAATGGGTTGTAAACAATAAAATTCACCTTTATTAGATGATTTATGAAAACTCCATAAATCATCTAATAATTCTGTTATCTCTTGCTCTTCCCATCTGTATCCACGCTGATAGTGAGGTATATTAAATCTTTTTCCAAATAAATCTATTAAAGGTGTTGTACTGCTTGTATTTTCCATAATCTACTATTTTATTTATCAGTTATATTATATACTATTTAAACTACCGCTCACCAAGAGTGTTACCCAAATATCCACAAATCCTAAACTAAAGAACGGTTTTGCTGGGGTCGGTTTCCAAACTGAACCCTTTTATTTGTGGGGTCTCTAACCCGTATAGTTATCTTATATACTTTTGTTTTATCTGTATTCTCAACCGAAGCAAATCAGAAAGGAAAAACCATTTTTGCGTTCAAAATGTATGTTATAAATTGATACCGTAAATATATAATTATATATTTATTTAAAAAATAAATATATGATTTTTAACATAAAAAAGCAGCCCCTCAGTATAAAACCCCAAAATCAACTTTTTCAACGTTTTTCAAATTCAAAATTTCTTTGTATAAAAAAAGTGCATAACTTATTATTGTTCAATAAGTTATGCACTTTTTTTACACACTAAAAAATTCTCAAAAATTCATTTGCGCTTGCAAGCGCAATAACCGCCCTTTTTGTAGGTTTTCTTGCTTTCTGAAATCTTCGGCACGGCGTTCTGAAATAGTGTACATGGCAACGAATTCAAAGTTTTTATAAGGCTGCCATTCTATCGCCAATTCCAATTCTTTCACATTATAACTACGGGCATCCGTTTCAAATTTTTTCCCGCCTTCATATTGTTGATAGCGAATAAAAGGAATGATAATTTGATGCCCTTTTTTTATCATATAGCTGAAAGTGGCATAGCCGCCTTTCAAAGAACGGGTTTCTATGGAGTCGGTTATTTTATTAAATTGAGGACCTTTACCGATATTATATTCTGCTTGGATACCAAAAGGTTTTGGATAGAGGATGAAACTTGCGGCAACTCGTTTGTCTTGATAAGTAAGGTTTTTTACATATTTCGCACCCGCACTGAGATTTTCAGTCGGGATTGTCCAATCGCCTGTATAAGCTTGAATACTTGGCTCAATGATTTGATTTTTCACTTGAAAAGGATAGGAAACTCTTGCAACGATGTGGGATTTATCGTTCAACTCAGGTCTATTTGCGGTTTGACCATTATAAGCACCAAAGCCCAAAACACCATAATCGCCAGAGCCTTTATAGCCATCATCTACTAAAGATTTCAATAATTTGCGCTTTTCTTCGGGAGCCCAGTAGAAAAAAACGCCCAAATCACGTTCATTAGAAACGGCACTATTTAGAGCATCATTACGGTCAAGGGGTAAACGGTTTTGGCTCGATTGCATGTTTTCAAAGCCAAAAGGCACTTTACTTTGACCAATTCTAAAACGAAATTCTTTTTTGGCATCCAATGCCACATCAAAATAAGCATCTCGAATTTGGGCAAAATGCAAATTGGTAGTAGAGGCAGAGGAAGCAAAATCGGGTTGAAGGTACATATAAACACGGTCGTGAATATTGCCACTAAAAATAATACGCATACGCCGAATGAAAAAACCGCCACCTTCACCCATTGACCTATCGCATTGTTCACATTTCAAAAGAGGATTGGTTTCAAGCAAGCGATTGTAACGCACTTGCATATAGCCGCGAATGGAAAAATTTTCAAACCATTGTTTTTTGACCTCTGCGACGGGCTTGAGAGTTGTGTCAGCAAGAATACTTGGTAAGTCATTGGCTTTCACTTGACAACAAGTGAAGATTGCTACCACGAATGGCAACAAAAGTGTTCGTTTCGTAAACATTTTGTCTTTGATTTTTAAAATAAATTAAATTTTGCGTAAAAACGATGCAAAAATACAACCCCTCCCTAAATTTTTATGTTTTGATAAAAAACTTAACATTAACTTAATATTGGCTTTGCAATTAATTAATTTTGCCACCGCAACTTTGTAACGAAATTAAACAAAAGTTTATCGCAAACCTAAATTTATCAACTTTTAACAAACTCACACAATGTTCGGACTCGACGCTTCCCTTTCGACGGGCTTAATGGTCGCTTTTTTCGCTTGTCTTGTCATGGTTTTTATCTTTGAATTTGTCAATGGTTTTCATGATACTGCTAATGCCGTTGCCACTGTTATATATACCAAATCATTGAAACCTACGCACGCAGTTGTTTGGTCGGGTATGTGGAATTTTTTAGGTGTTCTTTTTAGCTCCTTAGCGGGTTATGAAGTGGCCATGAAAATTGCCAACCTCGTACCTGTTGAAGCCATTATGTTGCAAGATGCAGGTCATGCGGCGGCAATGGTTTTGGCCGTTTTGATGGGAGCCATTATTTGGAACTTGGGAACATGGTATTTTGGTATTCCTTGCTCGTCTTCTCATACTTTAATTGGTTCGCTTTTAGGCGTGGGTTTGGTTTTTTCAACTTTACCTGAAAACACTGCACAAGTGGGCGTAAACTGGGCTGAAGCGACTAAAATCGGTACTTCGCTCTTGATTTCACCGCTATTTGGCTTTTCATTAGCCATTATGCTCATGTTCGTTTTGCGCTCTACTATTCGGAATGAAAAAACAAAAGCCATTTTTAAAGAACCTCAACCCGATAGTACCCCACCCACATGGATTCGAGGGATGTTGATTACAACCTGTACGCTGGTTAGTTTTTTTCACGGTCAAAACGATGGGCAAAAAGGTTTGGGCTTATTGATGGTTGCTATGATGACTTTTATGCCTTTGAAATATGCACTTTCTCCTAATTTTAATACCGAAGATGCACAGAAGTCTTTAACTATCATTCAACAAAATCTACCAACAGACCAAATTTCAAACCCTTTTGCACCTAAAGAATTGTCTAAAACGGTTGAAACTATTGAAATATTGAAACAAGATATTACACATGCGGATGATGTAAAAGCGCGTCTTAGCATTCGTAAACGTATCAATATCATCAACAAAAACGTGAAAAGTATCCTCGAAGAACCCAATATCATCAAGGATAAAAACGCTCGGTCTGCTATCAAAGCCGAAGTGAAAAAACTATCTGAACACACACACTATGTTCCCACTTGGGCAGTGGCGCTGATTTCAGTGTCTTTAGGCTTGGGTACAATGATAGGTTGGAAACGTATTGTAGTTACTATTGGTGAAAAAATTGGTAAACGTCACATGACTTATGCCGAAGGTGCTACAGCTGAGTTGATTGCTGCTGGTACGATTGGTTTATCTTCTCAATTTGGCTTACCTGTTTCTACTACGCATATCCTCAGTTCGGGTGTGGCGGGCGCAATGGTGGCTTCAAAAGGGGTAAAAAATTTGCAGAAAGGCACGATAACCAATATCGCTCTGGCTTGGGTTTTAACTTTACCAGCAACCATTATTTTGTCGGGTGGCTTGTATTTGCTGTTCCGTATGTTTGCATAAAATTGTTGTTAGTTTTCAGTTGTTAGTTATTAGTTTACGATGTTGAAACTAACCACTGAAAACTAAAAACTATATAAAAAGCCTTATCGAATTATTCGATAGGGCTTTTTTAGTAAAAAAGGTGACTAACTTTGCAAGGATTGCTAAACCGCTGCTAAAGACAAGGGAATACCCCCCCCTCTCCATAGGAGTCCCTGCGGACAGTATTTTCAAAATTTTACCCATTAATGAATTTATTCTTTTAAAATGACTAAAAACAACACCGACCACTACGCCCAAATCCTCTACGATTTTCATTTTATGAAACAACCTCTCCAAAAAGCGGATTGCATTTTTGTATTGGGCAGCCACGACCC
>JAYUQN010000788.1:0-8125 GCA_043756725.1 Saprospiraceae bacterium | reverse complement strand
TTATTGTTCAAGAAACCGAAATCAATACCTGCATTTGTTTCATCAGTTGTTTCCCATTTAAGGGCAGAGTTGGCCGCTTGTGTTTGAACAAAACCTGATGGCAATGTGCCTGTATTTGCGCCCGATAGAGAATAGGCTGTTCCGATATTGTAATATTGTTCAAAAAAACCACCTGAAACTTGCGCCAATGTTGTGCCATAACGGGTATCAAACAAACCAAAACGAGATAAATCACCGATTTGTTGATTACCAACTCGACCCACACCAACACGTACTTTTAATTCAGAAAAAAGTTTTTGGCTTGCCATAAAACCTTCTTTATCAATGCGCCAGCCGACTGATACCGCAGGGAAAATACCGTATTGATTGTCCGCACCAAATCGAGATGAACCATCCCGACGGACTGTGACTGCTGCTAAGTATTTATCTGAAAAATTATAATCCATCCGTCCGAACTGCGACAATAAGCGATGTCCTGTTGAGCCACCCGAAACGGTTGTATTGCCTGTACCTGCACTTAAAGTAAAATAATCTTCGGTTTGGATAGCAAAACCTTCTTTTCTGGTGCTTTGAAAATCCACATCTGTTTTAATATACTCCGTACCCACTAAAAATTTTAAATGATTGTCATCATTTAAATCCAAATTATACCGCAAAGTATTAGACCATGTAAGACTCAAATAATGATTTTGGTCTAATGTCAAACTGTTCGTTGTTCTGTTAAATGCGCCTTCTGAAAATCGTGGAGCGATGACTTTACTCAAAAAATTGGCATTATCAGCTCCAAGATTTGATTTAAAAAACAAGTTTTTAATCGGCTGTATTTCCATAAAAACATTTCCGAAGGTACTCAACCGATTGGCATTGTTCCATTTAGCAATGTCTTGCATGTGCAAAGGGTTATTTCTATCCGAATATCCTGCGCCCGAAGCCCCCGCATAAGTAACGCCATCTTTTTGATAAACAGGAATAGTGGGTGCTAAAGTCACTGCCAAAAATGAGGTTGATGCACCCCCTAAATCTCGTGATGTCAATGTTTCATTGGAATTGGCTATCCGTAAATTGACACCAAATTTAACTTTGTCATCAAACGCCCGTGTAATGGCATTCAAACTACCACTCAATCGTTCATAGCCTGTAAAACGCAACATACCTGTATTTTTGAGTTGCCCCAGATTTATTTCCACCGATGATTTTTTAGAACCATAAGAAGCGGTAAAATCATTTCTGGTCACAATGCCTGTTTTATACATCACATCTTGCCAATCCGTTTCACCGACAGGCGTATTGGGGTCACCGCCCACCAAAGGTTTTACAGTAACGCTATTTAAAATTGGGTTTTTCAAATCTTTATTCCAATTAAAAACATAAATATCGCCATAGCCACCTGTTGGGTCTTGCCCGTCATTGACAGAGGCTTGCCACAATGCCCGCCCTCTATCCACAGCGTTGAGCATCTTGAAACGCATGGATTTTTCAGATTGCGCTGAAATACTACTATTGAATTGAAAAGCTATTTTACCGCCTGTATCACCACCGTTTTTAGTCGTCACAATGATAACGCCATTGGAAGCACGTGCGCCATAAATGGATTCCGCAGACGCATCTTTTAAAACTTGAATGGACTCAATATTTGCAGGGTTCATGTTTTGAAACACTTCGGGGCGTGTGGTAGGAATACCATCAATGACATAAAGCGGGTCATTATTGCCCAAAGTATTGGCTCCCCGAATTAAAATACGGGAATTGCTACCATTTGGCGAGCCATCTTTTTCGATATACAAACCTGCTACACGCCCTTGTAAGGCTTGCATGGCATTACCCGAACTGTTGTTTTTAATGGGATTTAACTCAACAACAGCAACGGCTCCCGTCAAATCTTCTTTCCTTTGTGTGGTATAACCAACCACAACAAGCTCTTGTAAAGCACTGCCTTCTGCCAATGAAATAGTCAAATTTGTTGCTCCGTTTAAGGCTACTTCTTTGGACGTGTAACCCACAAAAGAAACATTGAGCATTGTCGCATCTTGCGGTACAGAGAGCGAAAATTTGCCATCAGCGTCTGTAATTGCACCGTTTGTCGTTCCTGCAACAACAACAGAAGCCCCAATAAGTGGGTCATTTTTAGCTTCTCCAACAACTGTACCCGTTACAGTCCGTTGCGCTAAAGCTATTTGCGCTGAACACATCAGAGCAAATAAAATTAAGAGATAGTTTTTCTTCATCATTCTACATTGTTTAATTTTAAAAAAATAGGCATTATTTAGTTTTTTACTGAGGGGTATGTTTTTAAATATTCTCCTTAAAATGTTTCGGAACTTTTCAACATTTACGAAATCTTTAAGATTTCGTAAATGTCACGCCGTATCATAAAGCCGATAATTCCGATTTTCTTTTAAAATTTCTCTACTCATCATAGGCGTTGCGCCTGCTTGCGTTGCCACATAAGCCCCTGCTTTACAAGCCATTTTTAAGCATTTTTGAGGGTCTTTACCTTGCATTTTCTCAGCTAAATAGGCTGCGAGAAAAGCATCACCACTGCCAATCGTGTCTTTTACTGTTATTTTAAAGGCTTTTTGAAAATAGAGCATATCGTTTTCAAAACAGTAAGCCCCTTTATTTCCGTGCGAAACGATAAGCGTTTCTATATCAAAGCGTTTTTGTAAATCCTTAATTTGTGCTGAAAAATCAGTTTCAAAGCTGTTCCATTTTGAAATAATATTCAGTTCATCTTCATTCATTTTGACAATATTGGCTTTTTGTAACAAAGGCTCAACCTTGTCTTTTGAATAAAAAGGTGGGCGCAAATTGACATCAAAAACGGTTGTTTTTGCTATTTTTAAATAATTAAAAAGCGTGTTTTTAGACACTTCACTGCGACAAACCAAACTGCCGAAAACCAACATATCTGCCTCTGCCACCGCCGCATACCCCCCCTCAGTATTTTCGATATTATCCCAAGCAACAGGCTGAACAATTTTATAACTTGGGCTGCCTTGAGCATCTAAAGTAACATCTACAACACCCGTCGGCAAGACATTATCCGTCTGTATAAAATCCGTAGAAATAGCCTTTTCGCTTAAAAAAGCCTTTAATTCCAAGCCCAAAGCATCATTTCCAACCCGACTTATCATATTCGCTTTTAAGCCTAAAACGTTGGCATGATACGCCACATTCATCGGCGCACCACCCGCTAATTTGCCCGTCGGCAACAAATCCCAAAGCACTTCACCGAAGCAGATTATTTTGTAATTTTTCATTTTTTTAAACTTAAAAACGCATAAAATACTGAGGGGGGGCGTTGGCGTTAAGATTTACTAAATTTTAAAAATTTAGTAAATCTGTATTGAGTCAAAACCCGAAAAACGCTCAATGTCCAATCACCACCGTGTCCATATTTTCCAAAGAAGTCCCTTTCGTTTCGGGCATGATGCGCCAAACGAACAACAATTGAAAAACCATCATCAAAGCGAAAAAGGAAAAAGTCAAACCGCCACCAAAGGTTTCAGCAATATAAGGGAAAGTAAAAGCAATGATTGCCGCCAATATCCAATGCGTAAAACTGCCCAAGGATTGCCCATAAGCCCGAACCTCGCTCGGAAAGATTTCGGAGATAAAAACCCAAATCACAGCCCCTTGCCCGATTGCGTGAGACGCGATAAAAAAGAAGATGAAAAACGCCATACCGTCAAAAGAATTGCTATAAAACGCCCGTGCAATGAGTGTCAAGGAGATAATATAGCCAAAAGACCCAATGTACATCAGCATTTTTCTGCCGAATTTATCTATCAAAGACAAGCCTAAAAGCGTTGCCAAAAGGTTCACCAAACCAATACCCGCCGAAGACAACAACGCCGTATCTTTACCCAAACCCGCCATCTCAAAAATGCGTGGCGCATAGTAAATAATGGCATTGATACCCGATACTTGATTGAAAAAAGCGAATAAAACTGCCAGCATAACAGGGCGTTTGTACAAATTTTGAAAGAGAGAAAAGAAATTTTTTGTTGTGTTTGAAGCGTGTGTTTGTATATCTATAATGACCTGTTCTGCCGTAGTAGCGTCTATTGTGTGTAAGATTTGACGCGCCGCGCTGATATTGCCTTTTTTTAAAATCAACCAACGGGGGCTTTCGGGGATAATTAAAACTGTAGCTGCAAAAATAATAGAAGGGAAAACCTGCACGCCCAGCATCCAACGCCACGCATTATCGCCCATATCGCCCAGTAAATAATTGGACAAATACGCCATCAAAATGCCAAAAACGATATTGAATTGGAACATGGCAACCAAACGCCCTCGTTTTGCAGGTGGCGCAATTTCAGATATATACATAGGCGCAACGACTGATGAAATACCGACACCCAAACCGCCCAAAAATCGAAAGACCAAAAATGTCCCCCAATCAAAAGCATAAGCCGTACCGACAGCCGATACCAAATACAATATCGCTATAATAAACAAGGTCATACGCCGACCATATTTATCAGAAGGAATACCGCCAATGAGCGACCCAATAACTGTCCCCACTAAAGCAATCGAAACAGTTACGCCGTGTTCAAAAGCATTTAAAGACCACAGTTTTTGCAGCGTTTGCTCAACACCTGATATAACTGCCGTATCGAAGCCAAAGAGGAAACCGCCTAAAGCCGCCGAGAGCGACCAAAAAAAGATTTTGTAATTCTGATTCATTCTATCTTGTCGTTTAGATGAATCAAAAGTAGGCAGCTTTTAAAAGAAAGGATTTTAGTTTTATTTCAAAGAATATCAATTTTGATACATGGGGTTAAATTATTGATAGTCAATATTTTATATTCAAATTTTTAAATAATAGGTTTAGAAATTGTTACAGAGGTTTAAGTTTTGATACATTGGTTTTTTACTCTGATTGCTTGAAATACTGAGGGGGTCTGTTTTGGGGAATCAAAATGATATTTTGTATATTTTTGTTTTTTCGATATTTTGTAAATAGTTACGTTAATGTACTTGGGAATTAAATTTCTTGACTACTGTATTTTTGAAAAGCAGCGTTTTCTCTAATTTTACTTGATTAAGACTATCTTTGCGCATCGTTTTTGAAAAACTCAACATTATGGAAAAAGAATTCAATATCACAGGTATCTGTCGTCCCGCCAAACACTATATGGCTGATGTGTCTAAGAAATTAGAACGAACCTTCCAAATGGTACACAAGGGAAAATATTTCATTATCAATCGTCCACGTCAATATGGCAAAACGACGACATTATATACGATAGCCGATATATTAAGGAAAACGGGAGATTATATTGTTTTTAATATCAGCTTTGAAGGCATTGGTGATTTGAGTTTTGAAGATGAAACCAATCTTGCACCCACTTTTGTTAGTTTATTAGCCAGAAGTACCCATGTTTTCGATGCTAAAATGTCAGTAGAATTGCTTGCATACAAGCCTTCCGTGACGAATCTTGATGAACTTTCTAATTTTATCACAGATTTCGCAGAAAAGACCGATAAAAAACTTGTGTTATTGATAGATGAAGTTGACAAAAGCAGTAATAATCAATTGTTTATCAGTTTTTTGGCAATGTTGCGCGATAAATACTTAGCACAAGATGATAGAAAAACGTTCCATTCTATTGTCTTGGCGGGTGTTCACGACATCAAATCATTAAAAATCAAAATCAACCCCGATACAAAAGGCAAACTTAACTCTCCATGGAATATTGCGGCTGAATTTACGGTAGATATGAACTTACAACCCGAGGAAATAAAGCCGATGCTTGATGAATATGCCGCAGATAGAGGAGTGAAAATGGATACATCGCATATCGCAAATCGTTTGTTTTATTACACTTCAGGCTATCCATTTTTGGTAAGCAAATTGTGTAAAATGTTTGACGAAGACCTATTGCCGAATAAGGAAATCAAAGAATGGACAGAGGCGGATTTAGCGTTGACAACACGGCAACTTGTTCGACAAACGAATACGAATTTTGACTCTTTGATAAAAAATTTAGAAAACAACGAAGACCTCTATAAAATTGTCTATAAAATCCTCATCGAAAACGAGCGTGTCTCTTTTAATATTCACAACCCATTGACCAATTTTGGCGCGATGTATGGCATTTTAGTGGATAGAAACGGTCTGACGGCGGTTCACAACCTCATTTATAGTGAAATTATTACCAATTACATGGCAGACGGTATGCACATTTGGCAACTCACTCATGGTTCAGATTTTGGCGCAGGGTACAGAAATGACGATAACACCCTCAATATGGAAGCCGTTTTATTGGGTTTTCAGACTTTTATGAAAAAAGAATACAGTCGAAAAGACCGTGATTTTCTCGAAAGAAACGGCAGATTGGTTTTTCTTGCTTTTATAAAACCGATTATCAACGGCTCGGGCTATGATTTTAAAGAACCTCAAATTTCGGAAGAACGCCGTTTAGATGTCGTCATCACTTATTATGAACACAGATACGTTGCTGAGTTAAAAGTCTGGTATGGTGCAAAAGCTCATGCAAAAGGTCTTACGCAATTGGCTGATTACTTAGACCGACAAAATCTTACGGAGGGGTATCTCATTATTTTTGACCATGCAGAAGTTAAAGAATGGAAATCTGAATGGATTAACGAACAAGGTAAAAGGATTTTTGCCGTTTGGGTATAGAGCGAAATGACGGAGTGATTTCAACCCTGTCATTAATCTTAAAATACTGAGGGGGGTCACACCTGCCGCCACTCGCTCGGTGTTTGTTGGGTGTGTTGTTTAAAAAAGGTCGTAAAATAACTTGGACTGTTAAACCCTGTTTCGTAGGCGATTTCGGCAATGGTTTTATTGGTTTCTTTTAAAAGCGTCTTGGCTTTTTGTAGTTTAATTTCAGCGATATAATCGGTTACATTTTTATTGGTCAACGCCGAAATTTTACGGAATAATTGTACCCGCGACATGCCCAATTCTTGGCTCAATTTTTCAACCGATAGTGTGCTGTCTTTAATGTGTTTTTCGATTAAATTCTCAAATTCTATCAAAAATTTGCGCTCACTCTTAGGAATATGGCTTGTATTGGTGATTTCATTGGAAAAACGGCGGCGCATTTTATCCCGATTTTCAATCATACTTTTAACGCGCTCTTCCAAGAGTTGTTGATTAAACGGCTTTGTGATATAGGCATCTGCACCTACTTTTGTCCCTTCTATTTGGTTTTCTATTTGTCCTTTTGCTGTGAGTAAAATGACGGGAATATGCGACGTGCGAAAATCATTTTTAACCTTATTTGTCAAAGAATAACCATCCATTTGAGGCAACATCACATCGCTGATAATCAAATCGGGTATGTGTTCCAATATCAAATCCCAGCCTTGTTCTGCCGTATCAGTTGCGACAAAATTGTACATTTTACCCAATTTCTGTTTTAAAAAAGCGTTTAAATCGGGATTGTCTTCAATGAGTACAATCGTCAAGCCTTGATACTGAGGGGGGGTAGAAGGTGCATCAAGTACAGAATCTTCTGCATCAACGACGTGATTAAAATGCGCTGTTTCTGTTTTTTCGTGGTCAATAGCATACGCAATAGGCGGTAGCGAGACCCTAAAAGTTGTTCCTTTGTCTTTTTCGGAAGCCAATAAAATTTTTCCTTGATGCAAATTCACAAACTCCTGAGACAACGCCAAACCCAAACCTGTTCCCAACGGTGCTTTCTGATTGCCTCTGTAAAACAGGTCGAAGGCGTGTTCTTTTTCTTCATCGGTCATACCCACGCCATTATCGGCAACGATGATGTCAATTCTATCCACATTTTTCAAAAGTGTTACGTGTATCAAACCATTATGTGGGGTGTATTTAAAGGCATTTGAAATGATATTGAACAACACTTTGTCTAATTTTTCTGCATCAAATGAAAAAGGCAAGGTGTCAAAAGGGCAGATAAATTGCAAATCAATATTCATACTTTTTGCTTTGAGCGTAAAATCTTTTACAATATCTTTTACAAATGCCACCATATCATATTGTTGCGCCTCTAAAACCATTTTACCCGCATCCATTTTACGCAAATCCAAAAATTGGTCAACCAAACGCAAGAGGCGGTTCGCATTTTTGCGAACAAATTGCAGGGTGTAGCGGGTATCTTTTGTATCA
>JAYUQN010000787.1:0-3006 GCA_043756725.1 Saprospiraceae bacterium | reverse complement strand
AAAAAGGTAGGTGTTGTATTTTTTGTCATGCGGGTTCTATCCACTTGGCTGAAATCGTAGAAACTGGCTAAACCGTTTTTAGTAACTTCTGTACTTATGGTGCTGTTGTCATAGCCAAAAGGCATACCTATTTGCAGCGTTGTGTCTGTATTTGCTCTTGCCGCCGTTTGTTCAGAACCTGATTTTGCGCCCACATACCGCACGGCAATTGATTTCAAACGCGGGTCTTTTGTCGCTTTAAGATAATTGGCAAAAGGAGCTGCGAGATAAATATTTGCCGCTTCTGTGGAGTTCAACATATTGCCGATACCATTGACATAATTGGCATCGTGGCGTATCAACGCATTGTCTGTATTGACTTCCATAACGCCAGATTGAGCCGCTTTTGCTACTACTTGTTGGGCTTGTGCGGCATCAACTTTGCTTAAACGCATACCTGCGCGAAGCAATAAGGAATTGGCAAATTTTTTCCAAAGCGCTACATTGCCACCGTACAAAATATCGGCTGATTCAATCGTTTTAGTGGCATCTAAAGCAGCAGATGCTTCAGTTAATTCCTTGATAATACCCGCATAAATGGACTGTTGCGTATCATATTTAGGTAAAAAAATGAGGTCTGTATAACCTTTTGCTGCATCAACGTAAGGAACATCGCCATAAGAATCTGTTAGTACCATAAAAGCATAGGCTTGTAATATGCGCGCCATGTTCATTAAGTTACTGCGCGTCGGAGCGTTTTTGGGCTGTGTCTGATTGATGACATCTTGCGTATTTCTGATAACATTGCGATAATACTTCTGCCAATTTTGCACCGTATTATCCCGAATATCTTGGTTAAAATTTGCCCCAGTCAATACCCCCGAATTGGGCGTAACCATTTGTTGCACAATGCCCGTTTCATACATGATAGAACCAGTAGTTAAAGCAGAATTGACGGTGGCATTGTTGAGGATAAAAACAGGATTGACAGATGTTGCCGCTGTTTTATTGATATTGAGTGTATCAAAATCTTTGTCGCATGAAGCAAAACCAATTAATATCAGTAGAATGCTTACACTTTTGAAAGGGGTATTTTTATAAAATAGTGATAATATCTTTTTCATTTTTATAAAATTTTTAGATTTTTTAAGTAAAAAGACAGAAAAAATGTCGAAATACTGCGCCATAGGCGTTCCTACGGAAAGGGGGGTATCCCTCCGTTTTAAAACTTCAAATTCAAATTGAAACCTAAACTACGCGTTGAAGGCAACCCTGTTGATTCCATACCCACAAGGTTGTCAGACGAATAGCCAAAAGTTTCAGGGTCAATATTATCTATCCATTTTTTCAATAAGAGTACATTATTGGCGACAAAACTGAGTTTCGCGCCTTTGATAGCCATACCTTTAGGGATAAACTTTGAAAGATCGTAACCCGCCGTGATTTGGCGCAATTTCCAATAACCCCCGTCAAAAACCACAGGTTCAATCAAAGCCAATGAGCGTACAACTGACCAATAATCTTGAACATTGGCTTTCACCGCATTGGTTTCACCTTTGTCATTGACACCTACTGCTGTGATGCCGCCCGTACTACGACCTTCTAAAGTCATTTTGTGCAAACCATGACGCACAGCGTTGAAATTTGTACCCGACAACATTTTATTGCCCAATTTGAAATCAATCAAAGCAGATAAACTGAATCCTTTGTAAGTGAAACCATTGTTGATGCCGCCCACCCATTTTGGTAAAGCACTGCCGAAAGAAATCAAGTCGGTTGTCCGCAAAGGAATACCATTTGCGCCCAAAACCATGCGCCCTTGTGCATCACGCCTAAAGCCAAAGCCGTAGATTTGACCCATCTCTTGCCCGACCACTTGTCTTAATTCGCCATTGAAAACATGCGTACCCACCGTAATTCTTTCACCCGCTTTATCTGTCAAAAGGCTCAAAACTTTGGTTTTATTGTAAGAACCATTCAAGGTCAGATTCCATTGAAAGCCCTGAGATTTGATAGGCACTAAGTCCAAAAGCAATTCAACGCCATTGGTTTGACTTTTACCACTGTTAATCAAAGTGGTCACAAAACCAGATGCGTCTGAAATTTGAGCCGAAACGATTTGGTCTGTTGTCTGTTTTTGATAGACCGCAAAATCCAAATTAACACGACTGTTGAACAAGCGCAATTCTAAACCCACTTCTTTTTCCGAAGCCCGCATCGGTTTTAAATTTGGATTGGGCAAGGTCGTTGTACCCGAAGAGCCACCAACAGGTTGAAGTGCCCCTGCGGGATTGCTTAAAAGATTGGCATTGATGGAATAAAATAGGTTATTGGCATAAGGTGAAACGTCTGTATCACTCCCCACTTCTGCATAAGCCGCTCTGATTTTGCCGAACCTTAGCCATTCAGGCAAGCTTGAAAACATTTCAGAGAAAACATAGCTTAAAGATACTGAGGGGTATAAAATACTCCTGTTTTCAGGCGATAAAGTTGAAAACCAGTCATTCCGAACAGTGGCATTCAAGTATAAAAAGTTTTTATATGAAATGCCGCCTGAACCATAAACAGAATTAACAGCTCTTTCAGACAAACCATAAAGCGGGTCTTTCACACGCCCATTCATAACAGTATATAAACCACGCACAACAAAATCTTGTACTAAAACAGAGTTTAAATCTGAACGACGGTACATTTGATTGCCCCCTGCTGTCAAATCAATTCCAAAATCACCGAATGTTTTTGTGGCTGAAATCAAGATGTCGGCATTGGTCTCTCTGAATCTTCTGGATTCTTGAGTATAAGTACCGTTCACAAAACCCGCTGGTGCTGCTGCCAAAGAAGCATGACCTGTTGGGAAATTATTAAAATCTTGGTCGCGTGACCAAAAATCTTGCCCAACCCGTCCTTGCACATAAAGCCAGGGTAAAATATTGTATTTCACAGACAGATTGCCAAAAATCCTGTCTCTGCGAATGTTTTGAAACTGCTCTGCTAAAGTCCAATAAGGATTGGTTCTGTTTTGAAACC
>JAYUQN010000786.1:0-3009 GCA_043756725.1 Saprospiraceae bacterium | reverse complement strand
AGCAGATTTTTGACCATACCTTAGAAAATATACCGCGATTAAAAGACCTCCTTTTTGGTACAGAACTGGCTCAAAAATCGAAAGGGACTTCTATGCTTTTGGGACAAAACCCCCGTCTTTTATCGGCAGATCGGTTTCTGTTGGCAGGTTCTGCGATGGGTTCTATCAACCCCATCACGGGTTTTGGCGTGGGTCATGCCATGCGGTCGGCTCAAATTGCGGCTTATTGGGCGGCTCAAAGTGTAGCGGCAAATAATTTTTCAGCCCCTTTTTTGAAACAGTATGATGCCCAAATTAAAAAGCGCATGCAGACAGACTTTAGACTCGGCTATTTCATTAATTGGGCTTTTAATAATATTAAATGGCTGATTCCAATTTTGAATCTCTTTATGTTTACGAATTTTTTTGCAAAAATAATGACCCATCTCGATGTAGTCATAAATCCAACCAATCGAGCTATTTATTTAAAACGCTTGTTTACGCGGTTTCAAATGAAAAATAAGTTTGAACAAAAGTAGAAGAGTGAAACATATCTCACTATCGGTAAAAAAAGATACCAAACAAGGCTTAACTTAATACGGTTTTCGTTGAAATCTCATTGTAATACTAATCCTTTATCTTTTGACAATAATAAACCACTCCAAACTAATAGAATGGCAGTCAGTAAAATGGTTATCCAACCCGAACTTTTTTCTTCACCTCTAAGTAAGGCTATAAAAAATTCTGGCACGAGTAATAGGGGGATACCATAAGCCAGACCGACAAATGCTTGAAAAAGGAAGAAGTTTTTACTTGTCATAATGGTCGTTTTTAATTGTTAACAATGAAAAATTATTCAATATTTAGGGTCGTTTTTATTTTTCGGTGTAGTACCATACCCAGTTATTTTTCACTTTATCTACCCTTCCTAATCCGGGAAAATCAAAATGAAAACCATTAATGAGCATGTTTTCTTTATAAGCCAAATCAAGTAGTTTACTTCTGGTTTTTTTTGCTTTTTTATGATCTAAATCGTAATTTGTTTGCCAATCTATTTTTTCAATATGCAATGGGTGAAGAAAGGCATCTGAAATATACAGTAGATGATTTGTTTCTTGCTTAATAATTAAGGCTATTTGCCCCGGCGTATGACCTGCTGCTTTCACTGCTTTTATGCCAGATATTATTTCTGTAAAATCGCCTTTAATAAGATTTAGGTTATGCTTTGCTAAGGGCGTAATATTTTTTTCAACGAAGAATTTGAATAAGGGTAGTTCATTATATGACTTTGAAGAATGCCAATACTGCCACTCTGAGTTAGAGATATGAAATTGAGCGTTTGGAAAATTCAATTGGTTTTTATTTGAAAATATACCGCCTATATGATCAGGATGAAAATGCGTGATTACCACATCTGTAATATCTTCATTCTTTATGCCTTCTTCTTGTAATAATTGATTTAATTTCCCTTTTTGTGGAATTTGATTCCCTCTAAAAAGAATGGGTTCTTCTGAAAAACCCATACCTGTATCAATCAATACATTTTTATTGCCGTCTTGCAGTAAAATGGCAATAAAAGGAGAGGGAATATTGTCGGGTATGATATGATATTTATTTATTGCCTGTTGTAACTCCTCTGGTTGAGCGTTGATAAAGAAGTCTTTTGCTTGATATTTGAATAGTAAATCTCTGAAAATTGTACAATTGAATTGTCCAATTTTGAATTTAAACATTTCTGGATTCATGTTTTCAATTATTTTATATGGGTAGAAGTTTAGCAAGGGCAAAGTGCTTATGAAAGTGCTACTATTTTTTAAGAAGTCTCGTCTTTTCATTTTATTTGCAATTAAGGGTTATGAATTATCAAAAAATTTGACAATAGCGCTAAATACTGTCCGAAGGGACTCCTATGTCCAAAGGACTCCTTTCGGAGGAGAGGGGGGTAATCCTCAAAATTTTTTAATAAAATCAACAAATTTTAATGCAAATGAAGGCAATACAGGAAAGTGGGTGGTCAATTTTTTCAGGTTAACATTTTGTCTCTGAGTAACAGGATAACAAATTCATATTCAAATATACAAATAATTTTGAAAATAACAAATGTTTTTCAATATTTTTTACTTCTTCCCTAAACCAAAAGTACACAGTTTGTAAAATCAGTTTATTCATCGTAAAAATCAAGCACTTAATCCATTATATTTCAATACTATTGTGGCTTGAAACACTTTTGTTAACAATTAGGGCACTTTCGTAAATTTAGTGGGTGGGCAGGTAGAGACGTTGCAGTGCAACGTCTCTACGGGCAACTAAATTCAAGTAGAAGAACAATGGTTCCATTTTCAATTCCTGCACCCACTAAATTTACGAAAGTACCACAATTAGAAATGTATTGCTCACAGAGTTGAACAGAGGTTACACAGAGCGGATTATTTATTTTAACTCTGTGAAACCTCTGTGTAACTCTGTGAGCAATACAACAATTTAACAATACAACCATACAACCAAAAACAATATGAAAGTTCTTGAAATCGCCAACTTAACAAAGCATTACGGTCGCATAACGGCTGTCAACAACCTCAATCTCTCCGTAGAACAGGGTCAAATTTATGGCATACTCGGACCCAATGGCAGCGGCAAAACCACTACTTTGGGTATCGCTTTGGGCATTATCAAAGCCGATAATGGGGATTGCCGTTGGTTTGAAGGGCAATATGGGGATGGCGCAACCGCTTTACAGCATATCGGTTCTTTGCTTGAAACACCTAATTTTTATCCCTATATGACAGCTGTTCAAAATCTTGAAATCATTGCACACATCAAACATGCAACCCATGTAGATTATGATAGCATTCTGAAACTCGTCAATCTTGCTCACCGCAAAGATGCCCTTTTCAAAACCTATTCGTTGGGGATGAAACAGCGGTTGGCTATTGGGGCAACAATGGTGGGTGACCCTTCGGTGTTGATACTCGACGAACCCACAAATGGACTTGACCCAACGGGCATTGCCGAAGTGCGCGATACGATTCG
>JAYUQN010000785.1:0-3009 GCA_043756725.1 Saprospiraceae bacterium | reverse complement strand
TGCGGAAAACGTAGGCGATGTGACCAAAAATCGCTATCACTTGGCGGAATACTGCCAAGTCTAAAATATGTCTCCTTCGGCACAAAGGCTTCTTGGGGCGGACAATTGGGTGGGAGGTTTTCATACCAATTCATCACACAAAGGTAACAAAAATAATACTTTTTGTCAATTTTTTTATTGCTTTATAATTTCATTTCGTCTCCAATACCTCCCCCTCAGTACAAAACCCAAACCCGCCTTGCAAACCCAAAGTTTACAAGGCGGGTATAGCTATTTCAATTTATTTTATATGAAAAAACAATATTTTAGTTTTAAATAAAATAATTATTACAACAAAATATTTTATTTTACATTTGAGCCGATTTAAAAGCCGTGATAACTCTAAAAAAAAATATTCAGTAATCCTAAAAAGAGAAAACGATGGAACAAATACTATCAGACATTCGACACATCATTGAGGAAGCCCGTAGCCGTGTAGCTCGGTCTATCAACCATGAAAAAACTGTTGCCTATTGGTATATCGGAAGGCGGATTGTTGAAGAAGAGCAAGAGGGTCTTGCTCGTGCTAAATATGGCAAACAGTTGATTGCACAACTTGCCAAACAGTTAACAATTGAATATGGTGAAGGTTTTTCAGCTAATAACCTTTGGCGTATGAAAGACCTGTATCTTGGTTTTCCAATTCTTGACTCATTGCGTCAAGAATTGACGTGGACACATTATCGAACCTTGGTAAAAATAGATGATGTTGAGAAACGCGGTTTTTACATCGCTGAAACCATCAAAAACGCTTGGAATGTGCGCCAAATGGAGCGACAAATCCACAGCCTTTTGTATGAACGCTTGCTGATAAATCAAGAAAAAGAGAGTATTTTAGCCATCGCTAAAGGCGAAAAACAGCCGTTTGACCCGAGCCAAATCATTAAAGACCCAACCGTTTTAGAGTTTTTAGGCTTAAAACCCGAAGCAAGCTATTACGAAACAGAAATAGAAGAAGCCATTATTACCCATTTACAAGATTTTCTTTTGGAATTGGGCAACGGCTTTTCATTTGTTGCCCGACAAAAACGAATTGTCTTAGATGGCGATGAATTTAAGATAGATTTGGTGTTTTATAATCGGTTGCTCCAATGTTTTGTTTTATTTGACATCAAAATAGACAAAATCACGCATCAAGATTTGGGTCAATTGCAGATGTATGTCAATTATTATGACCGTGATATTAAAACAGATTTTGAAAACCTCACCATAGGCGTTTTACTCTGTGCCGATAAAAACGATGCCGTTGTACGGTACTCGCTCCCCCTCAGTAATCAACAGATTTTTGCCTCCAAATATCAATTGCATTTACCAACCGAAGCCCAATTATTGGCTGAAGTGCGTAAAGAATTGGCTCGATTTCAAGGTTTGAAAGAACCCAACGCTAAAACAGCACTTTAAAAAAATGAATAAACGCATCAGAACACCGACACGCTTTTTTTGCTTTTATACTGAGGGGGTCACTGCTGTTTGTTTTTTGCTTTGCTCATATCCAATAAATGTCTTTTTTGTTTATTGATAAAATTCAATAAGGTTTTTTCATCTGGCAATTGAAGCATATATTTTGAAACGAAAATCTGATTGTCTAAAGCTCCAGTGGCATATCGGACAACTGTCTCGTTTTTAACAGAACAGAGGATAATACCTATGGGTGGGTTATCCCCTTCTTGCATGTCGTTATCAATATGATAATTCAAATAAAAATTCATTTGACCCGCATCTTCGTGGGTAAATTCATGGGTTTTAAGGTCAATCATCACATGACATTTTAAGATGCGGTGATAAAATAGTAGGTCAACCTTATAACGACGATTATCAATGAGAAAACTCTTTTGACGAGCTTCAAACCAAGTTCCAGCAAAAAGTCTTGTAAATGGTCAAGCAAGGCTTTTTCCAAATCTTTTTCAGGAAAAACTTCCCCTATTTTCAGACCTGTAAATTCAAACATGTAGGGGTCACGGATAATATCTGCCAAAGTAGTAGAAGATTGACTTCCTGTAATTGGGGCGAGTAGTGCTTCTTTATTATGCGACAAACCTGTACGCTCATAAAGTAATGTTTCTATTTGTCGGTGCAATTCTCGTTTTGTCCAGTTACCTTTGATAGTTTCGACTTCATAGAAAAGCCGTTGGATGGGGTTTTCTACTTTCAATAATTCGACTAAATGTGTGAATGATAACTTTGAAAGAAGCAAATCAGGCGGCAGTATATGCGCCTCGTTAAAATCTTCAGCCAATGGCTGAAGATTTCCTATAAGTGATTTTTCTACTATATCCAACCGCGCAATTTCTCTAATTGTAAGACCAATTTGAGGATAAAACAAGTAAAATTTGCGAAAAAGAGTTAAATTAGTATAAGAAATACCTTTGATACCGATTTTTTTCAATTCATTGGCGAGCCGATAAAGTAGGCGTGAACCATACTGAGCATAATCTTCGCCATTTTGCTCGTACTCAACGATATAAAAACCATACAACCAATTACGGAGCGTATGACTCTGATTGACAATTGTCACAGCCCGATTTTGCATAAAATCGTGGGTCTATTGTAGATTTTTGAGTAGTAGATTAAAATCCATTTTCTTAGTATATTTAGGATGACATTGGCAAAGCTACACCTTTACAACTATAAACATCTCAACATATTAACATATTTTTTCATCGTATAAATCTTGTTTAAATGCTTGAATACTGAGGGGTGCTCCCTTTAGTCAATAAAAATCCCCATTCTGATTTTACTCAGAACAGGGATTCGTATATTATTTAGCAGGTTTTCACCTTAAAAAAGGCTTATTCTGCTGCTTTTTCTATTTCTGGGTCAGTTCCTTCAATCGTTTCTTCAACAACTATTGGTGTTGCAGCAACTGGAGCGGGCGTAACTGTATAAGATTTGGCACGGCTACGGCGTGTTTTCTTCTTAGTAGCAGCAGCAGCCTCAGCTTTAGCGCCTAATACAATTTCGTTGAAATCT
>JAYUQN010000784.1:0-3011 GCA_043756725.1 Saprospiraceae bacterium | reverse complement strand
ATTTGTCAATCAATTTATGAGTAATTGGTAAGAATTGTGTTGCTGAACCAGTATTTTCAGTGCATCCATGCACCGTCTTTTTTTAACTTTTACAAAATCATCTGACCAGCCCATGCGTTTAGCGATTTCACCCAAAGCCGATTTATTGAAATAGTATTGCGTGAGCAATTCTCGACAATCTTCTTTCATAAGGTGAAAAACCTCCCCGATAATACTGTGTTTGACATCGTATTCATTTTCAGCCAACAAGCCAGAATCATCTTCAATGAGGTGGTCTGTATTCAAATTTTCAATTTCAAGAGAACTGTCTTTATTCCCTCGCAGTTTGTAGAGCCAATATTTTTTCGCAATAGCAAATAAATAGGTGCTTACTTTTGCGCTGAGCTTAAAATCTTTATTCCGAAGATTTTTTACCAAAACAATTAAAGCTTCTTGAAAAACGTCTTGGGCATCATCTTTTGAGCCTTTATTGGTCCCAACATATTGGGCAGTCATTTTATAATATTGCCGATACACGAACTCGAAAGCGGCATCTTCATTGTGTGTCAAACCTTCAATAAGGCGTTCTTCTTCTTCGTAAATATTCTTTTTGTTAATCATTGATTGCGGTAGTTTAAAAAAGTAATCACTTGTTTAATGATAAATGATGAATAATGAAGGATGAATTGATAATCAATTGATTATCAGTACGTTACAAATTCATTATTTATCATTTATCATTCATCATTAGCTTAGGAGTGATAAAAGTAGGTTTTTTTTGGAAAAGATGCGAATAATGGGTTACTTGACGTGTTGACGAGCTTGTAGTTGCGAATTTATTCGCAACGTGTCATTCATGTATAGTTAATTAAAATAAGGCAATACTTTCACCCACATAACGTCATAAGGCATGAC
The DNA here is from genome assembly GCA_043756725.1 of Saprospiraceae bacterium. Classification (GTDB taxonomy): domain Bacteria; phylum Bacteroidota; class Bacteroidia; order Chitinophagales; family Saprospiraceae; genus JAAFJT01. Next base: position 2,117 of record JAYUQN010000784.1, on the reverse strand, counting down.
TTCTACTTTATATCCTGTCTCGCGGAGGTCGAAAGGAACAGATTTCAAATCTTTTAAAAGCTTCTTGGTTGTACGTTCCAATATTTTTCGCATGAAACCAGACTTTGGTATTTCCATTAAAATCTTTATCATTTGATTGGAACGATAGTTGGCAATGTCCGATTTGGGAACGTTGCGGACGAGATATTTCTCAATAGTTTCTATGCGGTCAATCAAGCTATCGTGCATTTTTTCAGTGATCATCAAAGTAATCTGCATGACTAAAACGGGGATATTCATGCCTTTTTTATCGTTACCAAAGTTTGGAATATCATTTAAAAATTTATTTAACCTGAATTTTCCAAACGTCGTGTTCTTACTTTTTTCCAATATACCCATGGATGTTAATAAATAAAAATTGGCTTCAAACAGCTTCCAAATTTCAGCACTATGCCCTTGCAAGTTTTTATATTCTTTCAAATCCAGCACTTGTTTATAGGTTTCAACCCCCTCAGTATAATGAGCCGTATGAAACATTAGAAGCACTTTTTTTTCCATTGTTTTAAACCAGTTGAAATTACCTAACTCCTGCAACTCAAGAGCTTCCTTGAGGGTTATTTGGCAATCTTCATAGCGTTTGAGCATTAAAAGAGCTATGATTTTTTGGTTTTTAATAGTAGCCATATAGTTTTTCATGGTAAAAGGCTTATCTTCAAAAAGTGCAAGTGTTTCATCACAAACGATAATAACACCCTTCCAATCATGTTTAGCGGAATATATTGCTTCCTTTACGCAGAAATAATAATAAATAAATGTAAAACTATCATATTTCTGTCTTAAAGGCTCTAATTTATCCAAACTCTCCTGTGCCCTTACACTTGTTTCGGGTCTAAAAGCTGCGGACTTTACATAGTCAATTCTTATTTCATCAAAAGCCTCCATTGCTAAATGCTCTGCTTCCCAAACAGCTTTATAATGCCAAAACTGGTTTTTAAAGTCTTGATACTTCTTTTTATCGCCAATTTGCCTCGCATACAAGCCTTTTAACTTTTCTAAAATCAATACACATAAATCTGTGAACTCATATTTGATGCAATCTGTTAGCAAACGTTCAGCCAATGAGTTTGCTGCTATGAATATATTTCTACGATACAGCAAATTAATAGCCCCCCATTGGTGTTGTGCTGCATAAAAAGCCGTTTGAAAATCCGTGAAAATGGGATTATGGGTATCAATGAAATAGAGCGTATTTAAAAGGCGGTTTTTAAATTCGTTTTTAAAGACACGGTATTTGCCTTCGTTGGGCGTGGCTTTAGCACCATAAAAATGTTTAACAGCGTCTTCATCTGTTTTTATAGTGCCGTCTTTTATGAGCCGATACAATTCTGTATAGCGGCTTTCACTGTCTTTGCTGTCTATTATGTCTATATCCCGCATTTTGTAGCGGTCTAAGACTTGTACGATTTGGGTTAAAATATTCATAATTGGTTGATTATCAATTTTTTAGAAAAATATTTTACATATAATCATGTTTTTATGCAGCTAACAAATGGCTTCCTTTTGTCCTTTCCTACCCTCTACTATCGCCCTAACTTTGTATCAACAAATAACAAAATAACAAAATAACAAACTTAAAACACTCATTTATTAACTAACATTCTAACACATTCCAATCATGACAGCATTAGACTTACTACTGATTATTTTGGGTATTATTGAAGACGATTTAAACGGTTTTTAAGGAAAATTAATAATCTATTTTCATTTCAAAACTATCCAAAATTTGCCCCTAACAAAACGACATATTTTGTCCGTGACAAAGGTAAAAACAAGGCTTAACTTTGTAACATCAAAACACAAGCAAACTTTTAAACATTAGAACTTAAAAGAAAGAGCGTGAACATTTCAAAGCACAATACTTAAAACACTTTCAAAAAAACACGCTCTTTTTATTTTATTCAAAACACGAACTTGATTAATGTGAAATGATTTATAGCAATGAGCGAGGCGAAATTTTTAAAACACAATACTTAAACGTACTCGCTCTCATGCTGTAAATATAATAAACAAAGTAAAATGTAATAGCATTGCCATAAAAAATTAACGCTATGCCATGAAAAAAGTAACAACTGGTAATA
>JAYUQN010000783.1:0-8153 GCA_043756725.1 Saprospiraceae bacterium | reverse complement strand
GTACATTGTGAAGTAACTTGAAATCTTGAACTTTTTTAAGACTATTTTGATAAAAGAGTCAAAAATTCAAGCTACTTCACAATGTACTCCCCTTTAGGGGCAGGGGGGGGCTCGGGCTTTTTTAGAGTGCCAAAGTAGAACTAAACAGTCAAGTAAAAATAAGATGATATTTTTATAGGGAATCCATAGATATGAAACGTATCTTTAGATAAAAATGCTCGATAAAACTAAAATAAAAGCCATCATTTTTGATATTAATGGTAGTGGAACTAACATATTCCAAAATTCTCCTTAAAAACAGACACCTTTTATTTTATTCAATCAACAAGGCATTTTTTTTTGTTTTTACCCCCCCCTCAGTATCTTTGCGTTTTTAAATGAAAAACGCCATGAAAAAGAACCTTTTACTTAATTACTCTTTGCCTTTTATCTTTTGCATCCTATTCGTTAGTTGTGGTAAGAAAAAACTACAAGAATACTATTTCCCATTAGAACAAATTAGCAAAGATGCCAAAGTATATGAATACGAATACCGTTTGAGTGACTCCACTTTTAAGATGTATTGGTACTACCAATCCATAGTGCAAAACGATTCTATTTACCTAATTGGTACGTGTTATAATCAAAATTTTGAACAGTTGATGGTCATGCGAGAAGAGCGTGTAAAAAATGGGATGAAACTCACCGAGATGTATTTTTATGCCACAAACGCAGCAAACGCTATGGTTCGTAATAGCGTAGAAATAGAAGGCGGTGCGGTATTTCCATTTGAAGTAGAAGACTCCAATAGCGTTTTTATCAATATTATCAAATACAAAGATGTTAAAGATTCAACTATACAGACAACACTAACGCGAAATAGACGTTTTCTTAAACCAATGGTTTATGATTTTAAAAATAAAAAAATAGATGCCGTACTGTTTGAAATGAAAGAAGAACAGTCAGAAAATGACCCAAAAAAGGGTGGTATTTCAACCATTTCTAAAGTAGATGAAATATATGCTCGAAATATTGGCTTAATTTATACAAAACGATACCTATCAGACAGCGAATTTATAGAAAGTCGGCTCTTAGACATATACACTATGTCGGCTTTTGAAGAGAAGTTTAAAAACCATCCATCAAAATAAACTATAAGCAGAGCGGTGGTAGCCGCCACGACAAACATGAAAGTTTTAAGATACTTTTTTTTACTATTTATAATTCTGAACATAGTCCCTATTGCTATACAAGCGCAAATTGCGGCGCCAAATTTCAGATGTGTGAAACGCGATACACTTATTTGGGATATACCTACAGTCAGTTGTGGCACTGTAAGTGGTTATACCATTTATGCTTCTCGCAATTTAAGTGGACCTTATCAGCTTTTGACTTCGATAGCATCAGCGGGTCAAACACGCTATTTTCACAACAATACTGAGGGGGGTAATTGGTATTATTATATGGAAACGGTTGCTAATTGTTCGAATCAACCACGCCGACAGTCCGATACGTTGGACAATCAACCGCCTTCTTTAACTTCAGTTTCGACGGTGAATGTGGTGGATAGTAAAACGGTAGAAGTGCGGTGGCGGCGCAATCCGTCGCCAGAAGTAAGAGGCTATATTATTTATAAAAAAACGAGTTCAGGTGTGATTCCGATTGCTAATATTCCGAATCGAGATACGATTCGGTATCTGGATATTCAAGCCTCACCTGCCACTAAAGTTGAAGAGTATCAGGTTTTGGCGATAGATGGCTGTGGCAATACGAGCCTATTTGATGTGAACCACCAAACTATTTTATTAAAAGCGACACAAAATAACTGTGAGCAAACTATTTTATTGAAATGGAATGTTTATAAAAATTGGTCAAACCCCATTGCAAAGCAGGAAGTGTGGGTGAGCGTTGCAGGACGCAATACAACGCTATTTGCTTCTTTAGGGGCAAAAGATTCTGTTTATCTCTATAAAAATGTAAAAGATAAGACCAAATATGTTTTTTATATAAAAGCCATTGAGGCTGTTACCAATATATCTTCAAAATCAAATGATTCAACGATTGTGGCGAATGTTTTAGAACCTGTAAAAGAGTTGATTCTGAAGAACGTCACAGTAAATACAAAAAATCAAGTAGAGCTGACATGGCGTTGGAATGGCGGTGCAAAAATTGACTCCTTCATCATTTCGAGACGGCGGTTTGATACAGCATGGCAAGTCATTTTTAAAGGTAAGCCTACTTTGCCATTAGATGAAGAAGTATATTTTACGGATACTAAAATCAATCCTGCTTTCAGAAAGTATGAATATATGATTGAAACCATTGATGAGTGCAAAACGCTCAAAAAATCTAATTTTATGTCCACACTTTTTATTATTGCGTTCCCACAAAGCATTGGTAAAAACCGTGTTCGTTGGGAAATGCTTTCGGGCGATAGCACTTTTGTAAGAGGATATCAGCCTTATCGCATCGTAAGAGGTGCTTCTACACCTATTGGAACACCCATTGATATTTCGGCACCCCAAGAATACGTTGATTTAACAACTGTTGGCGAACCCGAAATCTGTTATAGAATGGGTGCCAATTATCGGTATAAATTGGCAGATGGGAGTTTTGAAGATGCTACTTCCTATTCTCAAACCATCTGTTTGGCACAATACACCAATGTTTTTATGCCCAATGCCTTTACGCCCGGCGGTGCAAATCCAGAGTTTAAACCCGTTTTTACTTTTTCTGAAAATATTTTAGAGTATGCCATGTTTATTCTTGACCGTTGGGGGAGCATCCTTTTTCAAACTAAAAATCCAACTGATGGTTGGGACGGTACGCGCAATGGCGCTGAATTGCCACAAGGAACTTACTCTTATATTGTCCGTTTGAAACAAGCAAGTGGCGGTTTGAGAGAAGAAAAAGGCATTTTGATGTTGATTCGGTAGTTGTTGATGGTTAATGGTGTTAACCCATAGCTATGAACCATTAACAAATAATATTTTTTTATAAAAATTTGATAGCATTACGTAAAAAATTCGTGCATGATATTAAATAATACCATAATTTTGCACTTATACAAACCATCTATTAACCGATTAAATTCCCCGATAATGATTCAATCACAGGACTTTCTACTGCTTTCTTATTTGGCAGTATGCGTATTTTTAATGAATTTACCCAATAAAAAAAATGAAAAAGCAAAAACTAAACCTTTAAGTACAGATTGATGTGAATAAAAGACATCATACTATCCATTAAAGGGAACGTTTCTTTTATTTTAAGAAACAAAAAAACCCGATTCGCAATGAATCGGGCTTTTTTTTTACCCCTTTATTGGTATCATTATAGGTTTTTTACAACTGCCATTTTTTTAGTTTGAATGGTCGCTCCCGTTTTCACAAGTAATAAATATATTCCTTCATTCAAGTTAGTAACATCTAATTGGAAAGCCTTTATATCTTTGGTAATATTTTGTTTTTTAGTTACAACCGTTTTACCTGTCATATCAGTTATATAAATATCGGCTACGCCTTCAAAGTCAGTTTCCATTTCAATTTGGGCATATTCGATAGCAGGATTAGGGTATACCCTTAGTTTTTCATTATCTTTAAAAGCGCCATCCGCAATTTTATCGCTTTCTCTTGAAAAATCCACATTGCTGATATGCGTTGCCATTTTATAACATTGTGTTGCACTAAATTCTTTATTGGGATATACCCGCACATAATAATAATCTATTGGAGCATTGTTAAAAACTATTCTTTCCTCGGCATTACCAGCTCTGGTAGAAGACCCTATTAATTGGCGTTGACTATTGTAAAGCCGCACGTCATAGTCGTAAGGCAAATTTGTTAATTGTATTTGAATATTGCGCTCTATTTCAGTTGTTTTAAAAATGTAATAATCATTATCGGTAGCCGTTCCAATTAAAGCAGAAAAAGGTGCATTGAGCGGTATTTCTTTAGCCGTTGTGAAAGTATTATTCGATTCATAAATATCTGAACAACCCAACTCTAAAGGTAATGTTTTGAAACTATAAGGAGCCGTATAATCTGATGTTGCTGTGCAAGATGATTTTAAGCGATATTCATATTCTGTATTTGGTAAAAGGTTGAAAAGCACAGTTGTTACCGCATTTTTAACCGAAAAAGTAAGCCAATTCAAAGTGTTTTTAGCCCGATATTCGACAATATAATCTGTAATTCCCACAGCAGCGACCCATGAAAGTGTAACTGTTTTTGATGCAAAGTCTCTGGCAGTTAACGAAGTGGGCGATTTGCAGTTGTCATTGATAGGAGTTAATGCATCGCTTGTTAAAAAACTGGCTCTCGACCCCCCGAAAGCAAAAAGTGCTTGAATACGGGCTTTTTGCCCTGCTGAAAACAAACTCATGCAAGCATCGTCGGTATAGTCCATAAAATTCATAAACATATCCCCTTTGTTGTCGCCATTGCAGGTAATGTGTGGAAAAGTAACACAACCATAATTCGGACCTTGCTGAGTAGGCGTATCATTTACCAAATCATTACCACAATCATTATCCCCCCACGTATGGTGTAAATTGAGCCAATGCCCTACTTCGTGCGTCGTTGTGCGTCCTAAATTGAAAGGCGGTACAGCAGTCCCAATTGTACCAAAATAGCGATAATCAATAACAACCCCATCAAACGCCAACAATGAACCCGGCATAGAGCTATAACCCAAAACCCCACCACCAACAGCACAGACATAAAGATTTAGATATTTTTTAGCATCCCAGGGAGCTATGCCACCCTTTTCAGGCATTTTTATTTCATCAGATTTTCCCCATGTTACTTTTCTATCACTTGGATAGCGCACAATACCCGTTGTCGCTTTCCCATTAGGCGTCCGTTTTGCCAATTTAAACTCTAACTCACAATCAGCTGAAAAAGGTGTGAATACTGAGGGGGTATATTTATAATCATTATTGAGGCGGCGGTAGTCTTTATTCAATACGTCTAATTGCGATATAATCTGTTCGTCCGTAATATTTTCAATCGGATTCGCAGCGCGATAGACAATGTGCACAATAACAGGAATAGTAATCACCGCTGCGCGCGTTTTCATCTGAGGTAAAGACGAAACTGTCTTCGTATGACGTTCTATTAGCTCGATATTATCTACGATTTTAGGATGAAACCGTTTTTGTTCTTGCAGCACATCATGTGTTGCACAAGAACGGCGAACCGTTTGGGAAAATGAAGGAATTGTGAAGACAATGGCAATGAGTGAAATCAGTGGTCTCATATTATAATGGATGCTTCCAATTGGTTTTGTCTAATTGTAAATATCAAATTGCTGTATCAACTTATTGTACAAATCAAAGACCCTCAATGCTTTGTTACATCACACGCGGCGTTAAAAAGTGACGGGCATAAAATGTTGATGAAAATAAAGATAATTATTTTATTATATTTAAATAATTAATTTTCAATTAATTATGTGTTGTAAAATTTTAGCAAGCAGATTCTACCCTTAAAAAGTATGACATCTTTTCGTAAATTCTTTCAAGTTTCAAAATATGCCTTAACTGCCGTGTTGCTATCTGTTTCAGAAAGCGGCTTATGGACAATATTTCACCGTTTTTGCTTATCTTTGCACTAAAATAGAATCATCGCCATCATGCAACCACTCGCCGAGCGTCTGCGCCCTCAAACTTTAGACAATTATATTGGTCAGCAACATCTCGTTGGTGAAAAAGCCGTTTTGCGCAGAGCGATTGACAATGGTATCGTGCCGTCTATGATATTGTGGGGACCTCCCGGGGTAGGCAAAACAACTTTGGCAAATATCATTGCAGTAGCTTCAAAAAGGCGGTTTTTTCAACTATCTGCTATCAATTCGGGTGTGAAAGATGTGCGTGAAATAATTGACGAAGCCAAGCGGGTTACTTTTTTCAATACCGCCAATCCCATTTTATTTATTGATGAAATCCATCGTTTTTCAAAATCGCAACAAGATTCATTGTTAGGGGCAGTTGAAAAAGGCATCGTGACTTTGATAGGGGCAACCACTGAAAACCCTTCGTTTGAAGTCATTCCTGCCTTACTTTCTCGTTGTCAAGTCTATGTTTTAAAAGAATTGGAAAAAGATGATTTGGTGCGGTTAATTGATATTGCTTTGAAAAAAGACGAAATTTTAAAAATTAAAAATTTACACATCAAGGAATATGAAGCGATATTGCAACTTAGTGGCGGCGACGCGCGAAAATTGTTGAATATCTTAGAATTGGTTTCAGAATACACCGCTGATACTGAGGGGGCTAATGAAGTTGATAATGAATTGGTTTTAAAAATAATCCAACAAAATATTGTTCGCTATGATAAAACAGGTGAGCAACATTACGATATTATTTCTGCTTTCATAAAATCCATGCGCGGCAGCGACCCCAATGCCGCCGTCTATTACCTCGCCCGCATGCTCGAAGGGGGGGAAGACCCTCTTTTTATTGCAAGACGCATGGTCATTTTATCGTCAGAAGATATTGGTCTGGCAAACCCCAATGCGCTTTTGATGGCAACCACTACTTTTCAAGCCGTTCATCAAATTGGTATGCCCGAAGCCCGCATTATTTTGAGCCAATGCGCTGTCTATTTGGCAACGTCTGCCAAAAGCAACTCCACCTACATCGCCATTGATAAAGCCTTAGCCAAAGTGCGTGAAACGGGCAATTTGTCTATTCCCTTGCATTTGCGCAATGCTCCTACCAAATTGATGAAAGACCTCAACTATGGCAAAGGCTATCAATATGCCCATGATTTTCAGAATAATTTTGCCCATCAAGAGTTTTTACCCAGTGAAATAAGTGGGGAACAATTTTTTACCCCCTCAGTAAATCCGAGTGAAATGAAGATTCGCGAGCAATTAAGGGCTTTGTGGAAAGAGAAATATGGGTATTAACAATGGACAATGGGCAAAGAACAATGGACAATAACGCACTATGCCTATTGTACGCTGTCCGTTGTCCATTGTCAATTTTCTTTTAAAAACAGCCACTTTCTTATAAAAAGGAGTGGCTGTTGGTGCCCTATTTATGTGAATTAATAACTACTCGTCGTGGCTATTATAGCAAATAGAACGAAACTTGTTAGGTATTTTATCATGTAGTTTGTTGTTTTAATGATTGAATAATTGCAGATTATAAGGTTTAGTATTATCTTTGTAAAAAGTTAAAATAATGAGTAAAGTTATCCAATATCCACCTATTACCCTCAAATCTGGTTCACCTCTTGGTGAAGGGCTTAAAAAAATGGTTGAGCATAAAAAGCTGCGTGAGCAATTTTTACTGGGTGAAATCACTTTTGATGAACTAAATCGTTTACTTAAAGAAAAAGGTATTAATATACAATATGAACACCCACGAGCCGTACAATTTTAGGCGCAGTACCCAAAATAAATATATTTTTGAGACAGAATTGGACATTGTTTACAGCGTAGAGTTTACCGAAGGCTCTTACTACTTCCATCGCTTGCCTGACTACATCTATGTTTTTGAATTCTCCATTAATATATTGCGGGTTGATGAAAATATTTCACCACCATTCGACAAAAGGGTTGAAGTAACTGTGGTAAAAATCCTTAGCACTTTTCTTTCCAGTAAAGAAAATGCGGTTATTTATATTTGTCAAAATCTTGACGACCGCCATTATGCCCGAAAAAGAAAATTCGATGCTTGGTTCAAACAAAATGCCATCGACAGTCTTGAAAAATATGACTTAACTGTTACATACGAAGAAATGGTGTTTTTAACCTCCCTTATCGTTCACGAAAACAACTCTCATAAAGAGGAACTAATCGACTTGTTTTTTGAGCAACCTTGTCAGCTTGGAAAATGACCCAATTAGTATTCCTTGTTTGTATTATGGAGGCGGTATAAGATTTAACTTATCAATTCTAATTCAAGTAAAAACACACCCCTCAGTATTTGCAACTTATTGACTATCAATATTTTACACGCAGGTCAGTCCATAGGACTCCTTTGGAAAGACCTGCAAAATACGCCACATTGCGTTTGAAAACGCTCGCGAGCAGCCCCGTTCTTTGGCGGAAGACCTCAAGCGAGCTGGCTTGTAGGCTTGTTTTGGGTTAAAATCTTCATAAAGATACGATTTTTAAAGTGTTTTCAATAAAGTTCAAAGTATTATTTTTCGGTTTTTATTTTT
>JAYUQN010000782.1:0-3020 GCA_043756725.1 Saprospiraceae bacterium | reverse complement strand
ATTTCAACGACCCAAATTTCAAAACACTTATGGAAAAATTGGATAAAAACAAACCCGTTGCTGTCTATTGCGCTGCGGGGGGAAGAAGTGGAAAATCTGCTGCATTATTGACTCAAATGGGGTTCAAAACTGTGTTTGATTTGCAGGGCGGTATGGGTGCGTGGAAAGCCAAAGGGAAGAAGGTGGATTGATGTATTGTTGCATAGATGTATTGTTTAAATTTCACCCAACAATACATCTATGAAACAATACAAAAGCCGTTGAAAAGATGATTTTCAACGGCTTTCCAATTAATGTAATAATCGAGTATGTAAAATATATCTAAATTTTCGTAAAACGGATATTATGGTCAATAAATCTGTTTTATTAATAGAATTGAAAGCCTCCGAGATACAATAATCTTTACCATCCATGATTACGAAAGACCATTCTCTACCCACAATATCTACACCATATAAAGGTACTCCCATTTTATTTTTTTCTTGGGCAATCATAAACGCTTGTAAGAGTTGAGCCATAGAATCACCTGTTGGATTTTTGTAAGGCTTATATTCTTGAAAATGGAAATAAGGCGTTTCAAAAACATCTAAGATGCCTTTTGCTAACATAAAATCTGATTTTACAGTGAGCTTAATGTCTTCGACTACTGCGGAAATTATTTTATCGAAATAACCAATGACAACATCATCATCGCCTAATTGTCCTAATTCTAATATAGGGCTAATAAATTTCATTTTCAAATCTTCTTCGTTCCAGCCTACAATTCTTTTTTGCGCTTTTGCTAAAGCCTTGTCAAACTCATATTGCTCATGTATATTCAGTTCTGGCATTTGTACATCAAGCCATTCCTGCATCAAAGGGGTTTGATATGTTACGATGCGATTAAGGTTAAATGTTTTTATCAACTCTCCTTCTCGCCACGCTTTTATAGAATCTTCACCATTTATGTTTTTTATTCTCTTTGCCATAATTATTAAGGTATTTAGGATTTTTTATTAAAAAAAAACCGTTTATATAACAAAGATACATTTTTTTTAACTTTTTTCTATATTGAAACGTGAAAAATATTGTACAATAGGAATAATGGATTAAATTTCCCACTCAATCAAATTTTATTAATCTTTTACCCGCTTAGATATGTTGGAGATTGAATTTCAAAATCGTTCAATGTTTGTACTTGAAAAATATTTTCATCTAATTTATTTGAAAAAGTAAAGGATTCTTCCGTCATTAGCGTCTGCAAATTTTGCAATATTTGCAAATAAAATAATAATCTAATCCAATATCACTCATTCTATGGAAAATCAATTGGAAAAAATCTCAACCCATGTTTTCAACTCTTCGAAAGAAGCGTCAAAAGTTGTTGCTCAACGCATTGCGGATTTAATTAAAAGCAAAGCAGCACAAGGTGAAATGTGCGTACTCGGTTTGGCAACAGGCTCTACACCTACTTCACTGTATGCGGAATTAATTAGGCTGCACCGCGAGGAAAAGCTCAGTTTCAAAAATGTCATTACCTTCAATCTGGATGAATATTTTCCAATGTCGCCCGATGCTTTACAAAGCTACGTGCGCTTTATGAAAGAACACCTTTTTGACAGCATTGATATTGATTTAGAAAATGTACACATTCCCGATGGCACAGTTGAAAAAGAAGAGGCGGCAGAATTTTGTAAAAAATATGAAGAAAAAATCAAGGCTTTTGGCGGTTTAGACTTGCAGGTTTTGGGCATCGGGCGCACAGGGCATATTGGTTTTAACGAACCCGGCTCTGGTCTCAAATCCCGTACCCGCATGATTTCACTCGACCATCTCACCATTACGGATGCCGCAAGCGATTTTTTTGGCGAGGAATATGTACCCCGCAAAGCCATAACGATGGGTGTAGGGACTATCATGGAGGCGAGAGAAATTGTCCTGATGGCTTGGGGTGAGAATAAAGCACCTGTGATTCGTAAAACAGTGGAGGGTGAAATCAGTGACCACGTCCCAGCCACTTATTTGCAAAACCACCCCCATACAACTTTTTATTTGGACTCGGCGGCGGCGGCTGAATTGACGCGCTATAAAACCCCGTGGCTTGTGCGCGATTGCAATTGGACAGATGAATCCTTGATCTATCGTGCCGTTATTTGGTTAAGTCAAAAACAAGAAAAACCTGTCTTGAAATTGACCAATAGCGATTACAGTGAAAACGGTATGAGTGACTTGGTTACGGAATATGACAAAGCCTATAATATAAATTTGAAGGTTTTTAATAAACTGCGCCATACCATTACGGGTTGGCCTGGGGGCAAAGCAGGAGATTCTAATGCCCACCGTCCTGAAAACAATCCCACTTTCCCAAAACGAGTTATCATTTTTAGCCCACATCCCGACGATGATGTAATTTCGATGGGCGGTACTTTTATTCGCCTTGCCGATCAAGGGCATGAGGTACATGTTGCGTATCAAACCTCGGGTAATATTGCCGTTTTTGATGATGATGTGGTGCGTTTTGCCGATTTTGTGAATGATTTTCACGCAGATTTTGGACTTGATAGAGGTGTCACTCAACTCATGTTTGAAGGCATACAACGCAAATTGAAAGAGAAAAAAGCAGGGGAAGTGGATGTGCCCGAAGTACAAAAACTAAAAGGTTTAATCCGCAGGGGTGAAGCCAAAGCGGGCTGTCGGTATGTCAATGAAAACGTTGTGCCGCACTTTTTAGATATGCCTTTTTACGAAACGGGAACAGTGAAAAAGAAACCCCTGAGCACCGCCGATATTGATATTATAAAAAATCTTTTGAAAGAACTGAAACCGCACCAAATATATGCAGCAGGTGATTTGAGTGACCCGCATGGAACCCATCGCGTTTGCCTCGATGCCATTTTCAGAGCCGTTAATGAGTTGAAACAAGAAAAATGGATGCAAGATTGCAGCCTTTGGCTCTATCGAGGTGCTTGGCATGAATGGGAAATTGAAAATATTGATATGGCAGTTCCCCTCAGTCCCGACGAACTGTTGAGAAAACGCCG
>JAYUQN010000781.1:0-8166 GCA_043756725.1 Saprospiraceae bacterium | reverse complement strand
TTTGTGGTACAAGAAGTTATAACTTGTTGATTATCAACATTTAGGAAATTTTAAAAATTTCCTAAATGTGCGCTTGTACCACAAAGTAGATAATTCCGAAATTTTTAGTTTTTTTGTGGTAAGTTTTTGTTATATTGAATCACTATAATAGCGAATAGAAGTCATTTTTTGCCCCCTAATTAGGGGATTTCGTAAATCATAAATTTTAGATAGTTTTAAACTCCCAAAATAGACTTATAAAAAATAGGTTTTTCAATAAAAAAAGATATATTTGCTATTCAGTAACCACTAAAAAATTTTACCCAATGAGACAATTATATTCATTAACCTCTAATTTTTTATACCACCTTTTTAACACTTCCTTAAAACTTACTGGCTGTTATTGCACCCATTTTATGGCATAATACTCACTGACGCACTGAATCATTGCTCAACGCAGTGGGCGACCAAAAGATAAAGTAAAAGCCTATCAAAAAGATAAGTTTTTCTTTGAAAATAGGATGACAACCATAGAGTTTTCAAGAAATAATAAGGGTGAAATTGAAAAACTAACTGTCAAAAGCCGCCGACCAAATGAGGTTTGGAATAAAACAAATAAGCCAATTCCGACTGAAACTGAAAAAAAGTAAAAAAGAAGATAAAGCAAATACCCCCCTCAGTATTTTCTGAATTTTTTAATCAATAAATCAATTTTAAAAATGAAAACAACAATTCAATCTTTGTTTTTGACCATATTGGTTATGTTTCTTTCAAACCAATCTGTTTTCGCGCAAGCGCAAATCATCGGTACAATCGCCGATAAATCAGGCAAGACTTTGCCTTTTGCCAATGTGTTGCTCTTAAATGCCAAAGATTCTTCTTTCGTAAAAGGCGATATTGCCAAAGATGACGGCTCTTTTGCGATTCAAAACGTTTCTGTGGGCGCATACTTATGTCAAATAAGTATGGTCGGCTTCGCCAAAAAATATTCAACATCGTTCCAAATGACCCCTCAGTATTTGACGCATAATTTGGGTACAATCTCATTAAGCGAAGCGGCTGAACTGAAAACAGTTGAAGTCATCACTAAAAAACCTTTATTCGAGCAAAAGATTGACCGCCTTGTGGTCAATGTCGAAAACTCGATTACATCCGCAGGCAGTACAGCCCTTGATGTATTGGAACGCTCGCCTGGTGTGATGGTCAATCGCCAAGAAAACCGAATTGCCCTTTCTGGAAAGTCGGGCGTTGTGGTGATGATAAACGGCAAACTCAATTATATGGCTGCCGATGCTGCCGTGCAAATGTTGAGTGGTATGAGTGCCAGTATCATTGAAAAAATCGAATTACTCTCCACCCCACCCGCCAATTTAGATGCTGAAGGCAATGCGGGTTATATCAATATTGTTTTGAAAAAGAATCAAAATGAAGGTTTGAATGGTTCTTATGCGCTAACTGCGGGTTATGGCAAAGGCGCAGTGGGCAACGGTAGTTTTAACCTCAATTATAGGTATAAAAAGTGGACGGTATATGGTTCTTACAATTATGTTCTACAAGCTCAAGACCAAACGGCTTTTATGTATAGGAACGTCATGTTGGGCAGTGATTTGCTTGAAACAGAAACGAGTGCATTGCGACATCCGAGCCAAAAAAACCATAATGCACTCATTGGGTTTGATTATCAAATAAATAAGAAGACAACAATAAATTGGGGCATGTCTGCCTTTTTTAAAAAATATGAGATGAAGAATACTGCAAATGATACAAAATTATCTCGTAATGGGGTCGTTGATACGTTCATTCATCTCAATATTAATGAAACCAATAGGTGGCGGCACTTTGGGGCAAATTTTAATGTACAACATACTTTCCGCGAAAATGAGGTGCTGTTAGTGAGTGCCGATTACCTACATTATGACAATAACCAACCCGTCAATTATGAGCAGAGATGGTCTGATGGTGGCGACAAGTTTCTCTTTGACCAACAGGTACGCAGTTCTAAAATGACACCCATCAACTTTGGTGTTTTTAAAGTAGATTATATCCACGATTTAGGTAAAAAAGGAAAAATCGAGATAGGTGTAAAAACTGTAATATCTCAATTCGAAAACGATGTAGCCATTCAGTCACTTGTTTCTAACTCGTGGAAAACCGATATTGCTTTCACAGCAAAATATAATTTGAAAGAAAACATAGGAGCAGTTTATACCGCTTATGAAATGAAGTGGGGTGCAAAAACGACACTTAAAGGCGGTTTGCGTTATGAATATACGCAATCAAATTTAGGTTCAATAGAAAAACCAAATATCGTTGACCGCCAATACGGGCAGCTTTTCCCAAGCTTGTTTGTGACCCATGACTTTAATAAGAACAAAACATTAGGCGTTTCCTACAGCCGCCGCATTACACGCCCAACATTCACAGACCTTGCACCTTTTGTCTTTTTTGTTGATCCTTACACATTTTTGTCAGGCAATGCGGCTTTGCAACCAGCTATCTCTGACAATGTGAAAGCAGATTATCGTTACAAAAGCACACTGTTTTCGGTTCAATACAGCTATCAAGCTCATCCCATTGCCGCTTTTCAAGCGCAAATCGTTCCCGGCACAAACAAACTCGCCTTTGTCGCTCAAAATCTCGAAAATAGTGAAATCTATTCGTTGACTATTGGGCAACCCTACAGCCCTTTTAAATGGTGGACGATGTACACCAATCTGGCGAGCGTTTTGAGTTATGTCCGCGGCTACAACAATAATTATTTGGTAACGGTCAAATTTCCCAATGTGACTTTATACAGCGCACAAACCTTTAGTTTGCCTAAAAACTGGTCGTTTGAGGTCTCTGGTTTTTACAATTCAGGTGCTTTATGGGGCATATCCAAAATGAAAGCCATGAGCGAAATCAATGTCGGCTTACAAAAGAAACTGACTAAAAGTGGCGGCAAACTCAGCTTCGGTTACGATAATATTTTCAACTCTTCTGCCTATCGCATTGACTTGGACTTACCAGAACAAAAGCAGTATTTTGACACCCGTTTACAGTTCACCCAACCGAAGTTCAAAATCTCTTGGTCGCAGAACTTTGGGAATCAAAAGATGAAAGCAGCAGCGAAAAGGGCTGATGTGGAGGAGAAAAAGCGGGTCGAGTGACCCCTCAGTATTTTCACTCAAATTTCAATTTTTAACAATCAAAAATCAAACAAAATGAAAAGAAGACATTTTTTAGAAAAAACGCTTGTTGCGATGAAAGTAAACGACCAAGAAGTCGTGGGACCTCGTTTAAAGTTAGAGTAACAAAACGACTGTTCGATAGTACCCCTCAGTATTTTCACTAAAATTTCAATTTTAAAACAATAAAAAATCCAAAAATGAAAACGGAAAAAATAGAAACAGCCCAAAACAATATTGTTTATTTCTTCAGCGGCATTTTGATATGCACCTTAATAGGGTTTCACCAAACCTATACCGTTCATTTCCCCGACTTTAAAGGCTTTCAGGCAGTTCAGCATTTTCACGGGGTAATGTTCATGTCGTGGTTTGGAATGCTCATTGTTCAACCCTTTCTGATTCGCAACAAAAAATATGAATGGCATCGCAATTTAGGCAAATTGGGTTATGTATTAGCCCCATTGGTTTGTTTGTCTATTTTTTTAGTAACCAAAATGGTCTATTTTAGAGAAATCGCGCATCGCCCAATCATAGAAGTGTTGGGGCAAATATCGTTGCAGGTTCCGGCTATAATTTTGTTTGGATTGTTTTTCGCCTTGGCAATGGTCAACCGAAAACACACAGCAACGCATATGCGCTACATGATAGCCACCTCTTTGCTCATGATTGGTCCGGGAGTAGGTAGAGCCTTAATCATTTATGGCAGCGTACCATTGCCTGTGGCAGTCACAACCGTCCTCTACGTTTCAGAAATCCTTGCCTTTATTTTCCTTGCTTTTGATTTTTTCAATAAGCGCAATACCACGCCATTCTTAACCATTTTTCTCTTGCTTGTTCTCAATCACCTCTGTTGGGCTTACCAGATGGCAGATTGGTGGCAGGGATTTGCAGCATGGTTCGTGCGAATATTTTTTTGATTTAAAAGCTACCCCCTCAGTATTTCAATCATTTTTCAATGTTTTCTCAATCATTTTTTTAAAATTTTAAATCAATTATTATGAAGAAAGTACTCTTTAACGCCCTCTTTATGGGGCTTGCAACATTGGGTTTTGCACAACCTAAATTTACTGAACAAACCTTGACCGAAGTACATCAAGCGTTTATTACCAATGGTGTCAAAGCTGTTACCGAACGCACTTCGCCCGATTTCATCATGTTTGGCAGCGATGGTCAAACAATGAATTACACGGGTTTTAAAGCCTTAAATGAAAGCGGTGGTCTGGTAGATTGGCCCGTTTCAGAGATAAAAATCAAACAGTCGGGCAATTTGGCGATTGTAACAAGTATTTCAAAGCACACGGCGGTATTCAAAAACGGTACAAAATTCACTGCCAACGAACGCTCCACAGAAACTTTTGAATATCAAAAAGGAAAATGGATGTATCTGTCTGCGCATTACGGGAAAATTGACCCACCCGCTTTTACCGAGCAAATAATCCATGATTTCAATAAAAAATGGATTGAAAACCCCAGTAAATCTATGGATGAAACGTATCTCCCAACATATATCTATACAGATAGAAACGGCAGTATAAGAACTTATGAGCAATTGAAAAAGCAAAATGAAACTGTTAAGTTTTTAAGTTGGGAAACCTCAGATATCAACATCAAACAAAGTGGCACTTTAGCCACTGTTACAGGCACTTCCAAATACAGTTATAACGCTTTGAATGCAACGGTTAATAACCTCGTGCGAGGGGTGTATGTTTTTGAATATAAAAATGGTCAATGGCTTATGGCTTCAACGCATCATACCAATATTGTTCCCACACAAACGCCTGCCGAAGAAGCCGCTATCAAAGCCGTCATTGAAAAAGAAACCCAGTCATGGCATAACAGAGATGCAGAAGGGCGAATTGCTTGTATTGCCAATGTACCACACGCCTTAATGTTGGTTCATCATGGCGTTATGGCAAATAATAATGGTGTTGCCTATGTGACAAATGAAAAGACAAATGTCCCTGAAATGATTAAAACGCAAACCGCAGGCATGGGCAAACCAGATGGCACAACTTTTAAAAATGAAAACTACGTGGTGACCATCAAAGGCGGAACTGCTTTTGTGACTTATACTGAAATAACCACGGCTGCCGATGGTAAAAAACAGTATGGTCATGCGGTCCGCAATTTGGAAAGAATTGATGGGTTTTGGAAGCTCACTTATGTGGGGGGTGTGGTTTATAAACGAGATTAATGTGTCGTCAGGAAATTTATTTCCCGCTTCTCTGCGGCGGGAAATAACTTTTCCGGCTACCCCCTCAGTATTTTCACTCAAATTTTGTCAAAATTCACTAATGGAAGATGATAGGAAAATCATCAAAATTATTGTAAAATTCACTACAATCTGTATTTGAGCAAATAACTTTCCCCTTGTTAAAAGAGAAATAGACGACAAGGTTTTCACCAATTATTGAACCCAATCCATTGTTGAGGTGATAGGACAATAAGGCAGAGCGGGGAACAATGATTTTATGTTGCCACTCTTGTTGATGATAGACCATAAACATATAGTATAAATCAGGATTGTAGGGATTTTGTAATTGCCTTAGAGAGAGATTAAACCTTGCGCTGAAACTGCTTTGGCGCACTGTGGCTTGGGCTGTTTTAACTTGAATGCGTAGGAAAAAACCTTGCGTATCTTCGATAACTAAAAGGTCATCTCCAATATCTACTCTGGGCGTTGCAACGTTCCAGCCTCTTGCTAAAAAATAAGAAGAAGCTGCTGCTTGACCTGCTTCACCGAGATAGAGACTGTATTTGGCTGTCATATTGTGGGGAAGTTTGTTCAATAATATATGTTACTTGCATTTCTGGGGTTTTGATGAATTCAATGTGCTTAAAGTTCTTTAACATATCCTCATCGAACATACCAACCAAAGTTGGGAACACATAGCGTTCTAATTGTGGGCGGTGTAGTTTAAAATCAGAGCGCATATCGTACTCCACAAATACCCCTTTTGAGGGCTGGGCTTCTGGATACAGTTTTTTTAACTTATTGTAATCCTCATAAGTTAATCTAAAACTGACACCATTACCCTGAATACCGTAGTGAATTGTGAGTGTATCCATATTTTATATTTTTTACAAAGGTATTGATTTATTTACAAATCTAAACAAGGGATTTTAACCCTTCAGTATTTTCAATCAAATTTCAATTTTTAACATTCAAAAATCAATCAAAATGAAAAGAAGACATTTTTTAGAAAAAACGCTTGTTGCCAGTGCCCTAATGCCCATAACACTTCCTAAACAAAGTGATAGACCCAATAAGCCCGTACTTGTAAAATCAGGTGAAGACAGGTTGAATGAAAAATTTGGTGGTGGTACAAAAAACCATTTAAAACTATCGGGCAAAGATACAGATGGTGATATGGCTATTTTTGAAATTTTTACGACGGGTAAAAATGGTCCCACACTGCATGTACACCACAAACAAGATGAGCATGTCACTATCTTGGAAGGTGAATATCTATTTCAAGTAGGTACAGAAAAATTCAAACTCAATGTGGGTGATACCTTATTCTTACCTCGTGGCATTCCTCATACCTTTTTGCATTTGGGAGAAGGAACTGGGCGAAAAATAAGCACGTATCAACCCGCAGGAGAAATTGAGGAAATGTTTAGAGGCATAGGTAAAATGAGACAAAACGGAGGGAATCCAACTGTTGAGCAAATAAATGAGTTGATGAAAGTAAATAATCAAGAAGTCGTGGGACCTCGTTTAAAGTTAGAGTAACCAAACTATTCGTGGCGTGAGATACCCCCCTCAGTATTTTCACTATTTTTCAATCAAAAATCAATTTTAAAAATGAAAAAAACATCAACAACCAAAATGCTCTTGACAGCCCTTTTATGCCTTGTTTTTACGACTCAACAGAAGGCACAAGAAGTGAAAAATGAAGACCCCTACTTATGGTTAGAAGAAGTAGAAGGCAAAAAAGCCCTTGAATTTGTGGAACAAAAATCCAAGGAAACTTTTGACGCATTGAGTAAAGACCCCATTTATCAAAAAACGTATAAAAAGGCTTTAGAAATAGCCGATTCCAAAGACCGTATTGTGTACCCATCTATTTATGGTGAATTCATTTACAATTTTTGGAAAGACAAAGACCATGTGCGGGGTATTTGGCGAAGAACAACAAAAGCCAGCTACCAATCAGACAATCCAGTTTGGGAAACGCTATTGGATATTGATGCCCTTGCCCAAAAAGACGGTGTGAAATGGGTTTATAAGGGTGCAGATGGTTTATACCCACAGTTCAATCGGTTTATGATTTATTTGTCAAAAGGCGGTGGTGATGCCATTGTTCAAAAAGAATTTGATGCAACGACCAAATCTTTTATTGAAAATGGTTTTAATATGGACGAGTCAAAAGGAGGTTCATCTTATCTTGATGAAAATACCTTAATCGTTTCTTCCAATTTTGGAGTAGGTACAATGACCACCTCTGGCTATCCACGCCAAGTGAAACTTTGGAAACGAGGAACTCCCCTCACAGATGCAACTTTGATTTTTGAAGGAAACACCTCTGATGTAGGGTGTTCAGGTTATACAATAAGAGACGGTTCAAAAAAATATTTAACTCTAAGACAAGGGCTTACAACTTATACCGCCAATTTTTTTATTTGGGATAACAATCAAAAAATAAAATTAGATATTCCCGCAGATGCCAGACCTTCTGTTATATTAAATAATCAATTGGTGCTTAGTTTAAAATCAGACTGGACAGTTGCAGGCACAACCTACAAAAAAGGGGCTGTTATCAGTGCTAATTTTACTGCCTTGTTAAAAGGTGAAAAAGACATTCATGTCATTTATGAACCCGATGCCTTTTCAAGTGTAACGGATGTTACTTATACAAAAAACAAGTTACTACTTAATATTTTGAACAATGTTAAAAGCGAATTGTACATCATGTCTTTTGAGAACAATAGTTGGCAAAAAACAAAAGTGGCAGCACCCGACTTTGGCACAATTCGTATTGGCAGTACAGACGAGTTTTCAGACCAATACTACTTC
>JAYUQN010000780.1:0-8180 GCA_043756725.1 Saprospiraceae bacterium | reverse complement strand
TTGGACTATCTAAAATATATCTTACTTTTACCGAATAATATTTTGCTGTTGCGATTTATCGTGGCGGCTTTTAATCGCACCATATTGGAATTGAAATTCTGCATTGTTTCCCGCACCGAGCGAACCACCCGAACTTTTAATCGCACCATATTGGAATTGAAATTTTGTTGCTGCCTATTATAGCACAATACCGTGCGCTCTTTTAATCGCACCATATTGGAATTGAAATACGAGCTAATGAGCGGTCGTTACAGCAGCTTGCCAGTCTTTTAATCGCACCATATTGGAATTGAAATTCAACCAACGCAGATTTACCCCCATTTATCAAGAAGCTTTTAATCGCACCATATTGGAATTGAAATATGATAGCCTGTGCCATGCTCACACTGGCAGGGATACTTTTAATCGCACCATATTGGAATTGAAATAAAATAGTGTCTGCACAAGATAGAGAACGCCTATACTCTTTTAATCGCACCATATTGGAATTGAAATCTGAGGTCATAGGCAGTAACGCCTACGTGGATTTTTACTTTTAATCGCACCATATTGGAATTGAAATAAATTTTGATGGTCGAGCCATTCAAGAACCGCCAACTTTTAATCGCACCATATTGGAATTGAAATATAGTTTTCACAGCCCCTTTAGGGGTGAAATATTGGCTTTTAATCGCACCATATTGGAATTGAAATCTGGGGTAGGTACTGAGTAGAAACTTACCCTCAATGCTTTTAATCGCACCATATTGGAATTGAAATTCTAATTTAAACGATTCCAATGCGCCATCCTCATTCCTTTTAATCGCACCATATTGGAATTGAAATAGATATGCGACTTGGCAGGGGTGATTTGAGGAATGCTTTTAATCGCACCATATTGGAATTGAAATGCCAATGCACCCACCAACGGGATACCCGCTTCTGTCTTTTAATCGCACCATATTGGAATTGAAATGCATTATTTGAAGGAGGAGTATTATCAACTATGCCGTCTTTTAATCGCACCATATTGGAATTGAAATTTTGCTACATAAGAATAAACATTAAATATAGGTCTGCTTTTAATCGCACCATATTGGAATTGAAATATATTTCAGTTACTTTCCCTCCCTGAAGCTCGCTTGGCTTTTAATCGCACCATATTGGAATTGAAATGAAAATTCTTTATATTCGACATGCTATTTGCGTTTTGCTTTTAATCGCACCATATTGGAATTGAAATATTTCTTGCGCCATTCTGTTGCGACTCCCTGTAAACTTTTAATCGCACCATATTGGAATTGAAATAAGTAATTGTTGTTCAATATTGTACGTACTTCTTTTTCTTTTAATCGCACCATATTGGAATTGAAATAAATTTTGCTGAATCGCTATAAATCGGGCGTTTGCATCTTTTAATCGCACCATATTGGAATTGAAATAATTGACCTTACAAAGGTAATGTCCTTTATTTCGTAACTTTTAATCGCACCATATTGGAATTGAAATTGCCAACTGGTAAAAGCTCTGACCCGTTAATTTCCCACCTTTTAATCGCACCATATTGGAATTGAAATACGCTTTCTTGGGTTTCAAGGAATTTTAATGACCCCCCTTTTAATCGCACCATATTGGAATTGAAATGATTGAAATTTTACAAAAGTGCTTTTTTCGCATTTATCTTTTAATCGCACCATATTGGAATTGAAATATATTTCAGACTTGCAGATTATACAGCTGTGCGAATCTTTTAATCGCACCATATTGGAATTGAAATTTTTCTTGCAGCTAACGTTTCTACTCCCTGCCGTCTTTTAATCGCACCATATTGGAATTGAAATAACGCAAATCCGTAAACATCTGAAACAAAATTCTCAGCTTTTAATCGCACCATATTGGAATTGAAATACCCCTCACGACCGTGACAATCCCAAGACTTACTATCTTTTAATCGCACCATATTGGAATTGAAATCGTATTGAGGGGTATTTTTATACCCTAATTATGGCTTTTAATCGCACCATATTGGAATTGAAATCAAAATTGACACGGCGTAAGTGTAAACCCCTTTTCTGCTTTTAATCGCACCATATTGGAATTGAAATACAGTAAGGTTTTTTTTGAAAAATATAAAAGGATAACTTTTAATCGCACCATATTGGAATTGAAATTACAATGATATTAATTAACACATTTTAACAATTTACTTTTAATCGCACCATATTGGAATTGAAATTAATCAATTCCCTGTAGCTTACATTTTTCCTCGAAACTTTTAATCGCACCATATTGGAATTGAAATATCCAATCACTACCCCTCAGTATTTTTGTCTTTTTTCTTTTAATCGCACCATATTGGAATTGAAATTCGTGACGCATCGAGCGTTCACGTTTCAATCTGCGACTTTTAATCGCACCATATTGGAATTGAAATAATTCGGAACCGCCCGTACAAAAACATCCATATAATACTTTTAATCGCACCATATTGGAATTGAAATAGCAATCAATGTTAGATTATACCAAGTTCCAAGCACTTTTAATCGCACCATATTGGAATTGAAATCCCTTAATCATTTTCGATAATTGATTATGTGTGAGTGCTTTTAATCGCACCATATTGGAATTGAAATTATTTTTATATGGGTAATAGCGTAACCATCCCCCGACTTTTAATCGCACCATATTGGAATTGAAATATGGCAAAGAAGGCGTTTCGATATTTGCACCAGAGGCTTTTAATCGCACCATATTGGAATTGAAATACGCCCTAAAATACACCGACTACCCAACGGGCATTCTTTTAATCGCACCATATTGGAATTGAAATAAGTGAAAGCCCTTTTGAAAGTCGGAACACCTGAATACTTTTAATCGCACCATATTGGAATTGAAATATAAATAATTCCATTTTCTCGTCATTCCACACCTTACTTTTAATCGCACCATATTGGAATTGAAATGTGCATACTTTGCAGACCCGGCAAAGGGTTCAATTATCTTTTAATCGCACCATATTGGAATTGAAATATAAGTATTTAGTGCGTTTCCAAATTATCTTTTTTGCTTTTAATCGCACCATATTGGAATTGAAATAACTCTTTTCCGCTGACTTCGCAAAAAACCTTATCTCTTTTAATCGCACCATATTGGAATTGAAATAACAAAAGAAAGAAGTATGGCGAACCGTATTCATAACTTTTAATCGCACCATATTGGAATTGAAATGCATTTGTTGGATTCAGTACTGAGGGGGTAGGGGTCTTTTAATCGCACCATATTGGAATTGAAATATGCCTTTTTGGATAATGTGAATGGTTTCATTTTTCTTTTAATCGCACCATATTGGAATTGAAATTGAAAATCAAATCTGATGCGCCATAATCTTCTTCTGCTTTTAATCGCACCATATTGGAATTGAAATGGTTTTTTATTGTCTCTGCGCTTTGCGTTTTTATTCTTTTAATCGCACCATATTGGAATTGAAATTAATTTTATTTTATAATAAGTTTGGAAATTTTTGTTGCTTTTAATCGCACCATATTGGAATTGAAATCGTTCCGTACGGACCGGGCGTAAATGAAAACGCCCGCTTTTAATCGCACCATATTGGAATTGAAATTTATCTGAAACTTTAGAATCTGTGAAAACCAAAGCCTCTTTTAATCGCACCATATTGGAATTGAAATCGGTGATGGGCGACGGTTCACGCACGATGTCGAGTCTTTTAATCGCACCATATTGGAATTGAAATAATGAAGAATTTAAGGAATGTGCTATTTTGAGGGATACTTTTAATCGCACCATATTGGAATTGAAATAATTGGATCTATTGGGGTTTTCAGTTCTATGAATACTTTTAATCGCACCATATTGGAATTGAAATATGCCGATGCCTGATAGTTTGACCAATCAATACAGCTTTTAATCGCACCATATTGGAATTGAAATCCACAAAATCACATATCAATTTTTTACAATCGTAAAACTTTTAATCGCACCATATTGGAATTGAAATGGGAATTTGAGGTATTTACGGCAGTTAAAGGGCTATCCTTTTAATCGCACCATATTGGAATTGAAATTATGGCAAATCTTCGTCATAAGCGGCGATGCGTTTTGCTTTTAATCGCACCATATTGGAATTGAAATGTTTCGAGCTTAGCCGTGAGTTCAATCACAAGCTCTCTTTTAATCGCACCATATTGGAATTGAAATTTATATGAGTGTGGCGTGCATTATAAAAACAGCGTTTCTTTTAATCGCACCATATTGGAATTGAAATGCACTAAACATTTCAGTACCCATGCCTTTTATTTTCTTTTAATCGCACCATATTGGAATTGAAATTTTCCCGAAATGCTCGCTTTTGAGCCTTCGCCTACTTTTAATCGCACCATATTGGAATTGAAATTTATATAAGAATAAACATTAAATATAGGTCTGAACTTTTAATCGCACCATATTGGAATTGAAATTGTTTATATGCCTATAAATTAAACCGTCTGACGTCTTTTAATCGCACCATATTGGAATTGAAATCCAAAAGTGAAATAACATAGTTATTCCCGTTTGTTGGCTTTTAATCGCACCATATTGGAATTGAAATTGTTTTGCAAAATGTTTTCTATCTCGTCAATCAGCTTTTAATCGCACCATATTGGAATTGAAATAGTACCACCTCCCTAAAGCTCCGACATACCCCGACACTTTTAATCGCACCATATTGGAATTGAAATACAGTTAGTTTGGTAGGCACTTTAGCGGATACGCCTCCTTTTAATCGCACCATATTGGAATTGAAATACCAGCAATGAAAACCAAGATAATCTTGACAATTCTTTTAATCGCACCATATTGGAATTGAAATTGGAATTATTGAAAGAATGTAGCGGGGATTTTAACGCCTTTTAATCGCACCATATTGGAATTGAAATGTAGCGAAATCATAGCCCCAAACATGGCACTAAAGCTTTTAATCGCACCATATTGGAATTGAAATCTTCAAAATAATCGTTGCTGCCTACGTTTCTGCCTCTTTTAATCGCACCATATTGGAATTGAAATAAGTTGATACTCAGGTATATTTGCGTGAAGCCCTCTTCTTTTAATCGCACCATATTGGAATTGAAATACTTTTCGGATTGAACCGAACTTGTGCCTACAAAATACTTTTAATCGCACCATATTGGAATTGAAATACTTCGCCATGTGTGCATCATATTGGCGTGAAATAGCCTTTTAATCGCACCATATTGGAATTGAAATCCTTCCTATTAGCTAAGACAAAGTTAAAGTAAATAACTTTTAATCGCACCATATTGGAATTGAAATAGAACTAATGACTTGCGGAGAGTTGTCGGCGGGTCACTTTTAATCGCACCATATTGGAATTGAAATGAGGTGAGCGGCGAAGAAAAAGCGGCACTTGAAACACTTTTAATCGCACCATATTGGAATTGAAATGTTGTCAGATGAATTACACGAATAATGAAGCAAATACTTTTAATCGCACCATATTGGAATTGAAATATTTTTTGCTCGTTTTCTGAGTTAAAACAATATTCCTTTTAATCGCACCATATTGGAATTGAAATATTTCATATTTGATTTAGGCTTAATAGGGCTTGCAACGCTTTTAATCGCACCATATTGGAATTGAAATAATTTTAACTTGTGCGTCCTCACCTTCGACATAGCAGCTTTTAATCGCACCATATTGGAATTGAAATCATATCCATACAGATATAGTAGTTTCTCTGTCTTCTTTTAATCGCACCATATTGGAATTGAAATGGTAACGGTCAAGTCCGTTATACTGAGCTGCTACGCTTTTAATCGCACCATATTGGAATTGAAATAATTTGTTTTTAACGGGTTTCGTACCCGTTTTTTGCCTTTTAATCGCACCATATTGGAATTGAAATAAAATTAAAAATTTTGCCTTCACTATACGATGTTTTCTTTTAATCGCACCATATTGGAATTGAAATGTTTTAATGTGTGAATATGCGAACCGCATGCAAATTGCTTTTAATCGCACCATATTGGAATTGAAATCATATAAAAAACAAAGAAAAAAAGCGGCTAACAAAGCTTTTAATCGCACCATATTGGAATTGAAATATGTATGCAACCGCTTTTTCTGTTGCTTTATGAGCTTTTAATCGCACCATATTGGAATTGAAATAACAAGCGTACTACCATTGTGCTATAACCCAAATTTCTTTTAATCGCACCATATTGGAATTGAAATAATTGATTTGAAGCATTTTTAATTTCAGCTTTAAATTCTTTTAATCGCACCATATTGGAATTGAAATAAAGGAAATAAACTGGATTAACGAATTGTACCAAACTTTTAATCGCACCATATTGGAATTGAAATACAGGTTTTGACCAATCTAACATTGTGAAAAGGTTTCTTTTAATCGCACCATATTGGAATTGAAATGCGTTAAATTTCTGATTTCTTAACATATTTATAGAACTTTTAATCGCACCATATTGGAATTGAAATACTAAAAAAGGCTAAAAACGCCGCACGGCAGGGAGTGCTTTTAATCGCACCATATTGGAATTGAAATATAATTCGCTTTTGAAGTATTGAGCGTACGTCCGTCCGCTTTTAATCGCACCATATTGGAATTGAAATAAGGTATTGGCTTATTGATTCTATTTTTTATACTTTCTTTTAATCGCACCATATTGGAATTGAAATAGGTTACAATAGCGCAGGTACAGCCACAGGCGTAGGCTTTTAATCGCACCATATTGGAATTGAAATTATTATACAAGCGATGCAACAGCAGCGAGCGGCGGCGCTTTTAATCGCACCATATTGGAATTGAAATTTTTTTAAAGTTTTTTTTGATTAAACGCCCTTTGCTCTTTTAATCGCACCATATTGGAATTGAAATACTTGTACTGCGGAACTCGTTGTTCTTCTTGCTCCTTTTAATCGCACCATATTGGAATTGAAATTTTATAAACGTTTCATATCCGATACAAACGTTTATAACTTTTAATCGCACCATATTGGAATTGAAATATAACAGCGTTTAACTTCTCGCTTAATTCGGACCTGCTTTTAATCGCACCATATTGGAATTGAAATACAATAACGGGCGCAAATGATTCAGAATTACAAAACACTTTTAATCGCACCATATTGGAATTGAAATAACTATAATGCTGATTACATAGACAGCATTAATATCTTTTAATCGCACCATATTGGAATTGAAATGCAGGGGTTTGATAGTACTTTGTGTAATTGCCAATCCTTTTAATCGCACCATATTGGAATTGAAATTTGGTGAAGCAAGCGCAAACGGCACTAACATAAATGCTTTTAATCGCACCATATTGGAATTGAAATTTTTTGAACAATTTTGACGCTCTGAATTGCAGGGTACTTTTAATCGCACCATATTGGAATTGAAATAACTTTGACGGTGCATGAGAAAAAAAATTTTGTCTCCTTTTAATCGCACCATATTGGAATTGAAATATCACCTTGTTATTGTAGTTGATTAGAATGTTTTCCTTTTAATCGCACCATATTGGAATTGAAATATGAAAAGCCCGCTAAATCGCTCCCCTTCTACTATTCTTTTAATCGCACCATATTGGAATTGAAATGAAACTATTGCGGGTATAGTTGTATCATCTCCCCCGCCTTTTAATCGCACCATATTGGAATTGAAATTTGCGCAATGAAACTGAAACTTTATCCTTTTCCCTCTTTTAATCGCACCATATTGGAATTGAAATATGAAGGTTAATCCTAATTTATACAGCACCGTTATTGCTTTTAATCGCACCATATTGGAATTGAAATAAATTTAACTTCAACAGTATCGGGGATAAGTTCTCAACTTTTAATCGCACCATATTGGAATTGAAATGAGCTTCCCAATTCTGCGGCTTTAGCAAGTCTCCAACTTTTAATCGCACCATATTGGAATTGAAATAGCCGTGTACCACTCATTCCAGCAACCTGCTCTCCAACTTTTAATCGCACCATATTGGAATTGAAATGTATACCTTTCAACATACTTCACTATGCCTAATGCCTTTTAATCGCACCATATTGGAATTGAAATGCGTTTCGCTCGTATCGTATCCGGGCGAAACGAAATCTTTTAATCGCACCATATTGGAATTGAAATAACTTTGACGGTGCATGAGAAAAAAAA
>JAYUQN010000779.1:0-8182 GCA_043756725.1 Saprospiraceae bacterium | reverse complement strand
ACGCTAAAAGCTTAAGGATGGGATAGTGTGTAGTTGTTGTTGTTCTTCTATATGATAGTATGACATAAATTTCAATCACAGTGCAAAGATGCAAGACTTAAAATAAACATGTATTACATAACTTTTGAAAAACTTTACATCATTCCCACGTTTTAGAAATAAGTATAAAGTTTTGAAAAATTTTAAAGCCTTGAAAATCAATATTTTATACCCCCTCTCCTCCAAAGGGAGTCCTATGGACAAAGGAGTCCCTTCGGACAGTATTTTATCAAGTTTAAGCACATTTATCGAGCATAAACCAGATGATTATAAATATCACCACTGTGCTTATACAGCCACCGCCTAATTTGCTTGCGCCGTATCCTGAAATTAAACCTTTGAATAGATTGTTCATAATGCGTTATTTTTATTTTAGATGTTAATAATATTTTTATGCTTATAATGAGATTTTACCTAATTTTTCTCTTTCCCAAAAACGGTGCTGTGCAATGGCATTGATGAAATCTTTAGGCGTCTTATTCATCAATATGCCCATAGTCGCCTTATTTTGATTTGGCTTATCGGCTGTTTTATTTTTAGTAAAAACATCGGTTTTAGCCACAAATTCAGCGCCTGCACCATCGGCAGCGATAGCTTTACAATGCTTATAGGCTTCGTTTATAAAATCAACGGCGTCGCTTTCCTGCTGTAAGGTGTTGGCACTTGGCTGCCCATCAGGCACATAAACGGCGTCGAATAAAACAGAAGCTGCTGTTAAAAAACTTTGATCAACTTTTATCAATCCGCCTTTTGCAGCCGTTATAAATCCTAAATGCGGCGCAATAACTTTAGCCGTAGCGCCCGCATCTTCAAGTGCTTTTTTCATCACATTCAAAGATTGTTCATTGACCCCGTCGGCAGCTAATATGGCTATTTGTCGCGTTTTAATCGTATTTTTAACGGTATTCTCCATGCTCAATGCCTTAGAACTTTTCAAGGAAGAGATGACTTTTGTCGGTTCAAATTTTTCAGGAATACCATCGGCAGGGATGCTTAGATTCATAGGTTTTTCAGGTGCTTTTGGCACAACAATGCCCAAACCTTTTGCTACTCTTTCAGCCAAAGAAGCGTCTATTTGTGTCAACATACCAACTATTCTTACCCTAATGGCGAGCGTTTCAAGTTTACCCAATTCGAACCGTAATGCATCTACAATATGATTTTTTTCAATCTCGCTTTGACTGTTGTAAAACAAGGTGGCTTGACTGAAATGGTCAAAAAAACTACGACTGCGAGCACGTACTTTGCGCGCATCTATGCGTTCGTTGTAAGATACAAACCCTCCTTCTTTTGCTTTGGCTTGAAAAGGACAGCCATTTCCCGTTGTGTTGGGATGGTAGCTGGATTGTCCCGTATTAATCGTTTGCCGCATGTGTCCATCCCGTTGATTATTATGGACGGGTGCGGTTGGGCGATTGATGGGTATTTCATGAAAGTTTGGACCGCCTAATCTACTCAATTGCGTATCTGTATAGGAAAATAAACGCCCTTGTAATAAAGGGTCATTACTGAAATCTATGCCTGAAACAATATGACCCGGGTGAAAAGCGACTTGCTCTGTTTCAGCGAAAAAATTCTCGGGATTGCGGTTCAGCACCATTTTACCGATAATTTGTACAGGCACAAGCTCTTCTGGAATCAACTTGGTAGGGTCGAGCAAATCGAATTCATATTTATGTTCATCTTTTTCAGGCACTATCTGCACGCCAAAATTCCATTCTGGAAAATTACCCGATTCGATGGCTTCCCACAAATCTCTTCTATGAAAATCTGAGTCTTTACCCGAAATTTTTTGCGCTTCGTCCCACAAAACGGAATGAACACCCAACACAGGCTTCCAATGAAATTTGACAAAAACTGACTCATTATTTTCATTCACCAAACGAAATGTATGAATACCAAAGCCTTCCATCATCCGCAAACTCCTCGGCAAGGCACGGTCGCTCATTGCCCACATTATCATGTGCATACTCTCAGGCATAAGAGAGACGAAATCCCAGAAAGTGTCGTGTGCAGAACCAGCTTGTGGCATTTCATGATGCGGTTCGGGTTTCACGGCGTGAATCAGATCGGGAAATTTCAAGGCGTCTTGAATAAAAAATACAGGAATATTATTGCCTACCAAATCATAATTACCTTCTTCGGTATAAAATTTCACAGCAAAACCCCGTACATCTCGCGCCATATCGGTTGAACCCCGAGACCCGGCAACTGTACTAAAGCGGACAAAGACAGGTGTACGTTTCCCCGGCGTTTGTAAAAATTTAGCTTTTGTATATTGAGACAAAGATTGCGTCAATTCAAAATACCCGTGTGCTGCACTGCCTCGCGCATGCACAATGCGTTCTGGAATTCTCTCATGGTCGAAATGCGTAATTTTTTCACGCAATTGAAAATCTTCCAATAAAGTAGCACCCCTTTCTCCTGCTTTTAGAGAATTTTGATCATCATTAATGCGCAAACCATGATTAGTGGTCATAAATTCGCCTTGCCCAATTTCCGTATTTTTTGCAAGGTCAGCTATTTTCGCATTGTCTGTCTCTGCTATTTTTGAAGTTTTATTTTTTGCCATGATTTTATAATATAATGTGGTTAATTTTTTTAACTTAGGAACGAATTACAAAATAAGCTACCCAAATAGTGAAAATCCACAGGAGGGTTTTTGATTTTGTTTTTTTGAAAAATTGAAAATTTTTCAAAAAAACAAAATCAAAAACTACCCCGTTTTCGTGCCAAGCCTAAAAAACAAATCTTGGTTTTCTTTTTCTACTATGCCTAAGTAAAATTAGTTATATATAGTTACTATGATGCAAAGATGCTCGTTATGAGGTGGAAAAGTGTTACATAACTTTCATAATAAATTATAATATTCACACATTTTGTTTTTTAAAATAATAAATAAAAACAATATTAATTTAAAATATACTTATAGAATCTTAAATCTATTCAGCACCTTATTCATCTTCATCTTTATGAAAACACAATATTGGCAATTGCGCTTGCCAAGCTAAGGCTTTAGCCACACTGTAATGCGTTAAATCATCCCAAAAACGCCGATGATGGGTAACCGTTACGACCAAATCTATGGGATTTTCAAGGCAATACGCATTGATACCCTCCGCAACCGTTAATGCGAAAACTTCTTCAATGGTATAAGGCAAATTTGTCGTTTTATTATTCAATATCTGTTGAAATTTCTGTTTCGTTTCTGGATTAGGCGTATCTGAAAGCTCATTGACATGCACAAAATGGAGCGCTGAATTGAAGTGATGGGCAAAATCAATAGCATTGCTCACCTCTTTATGAGATGACGAATGGGGTGAAGCCGTATATAAAAGATGATAAATGCCTTTATAATCTGCGGCTATGGGGACAAGCAAAACAGGGCAATGCGCTTCTTTCATCACTTTGATAGCAAAGCTGCCAAACACTTTATCCACCCAATCATGTTCTGCGCCCGTGCCCAAAATGAGCAAGTCCGTTGATGGATTTTGAGAATATTCAATAAGCTTATCCGCTGGAATGCCCATTACCGCCTCCGTTTTAATCCTTACACGATTCATGACCATCGTATTACCCTCATCGCCCTTATTATCTTCATTAACAAATTCAGACAGCCTTTCCAACGCCGACTTTTCTAAGTCAGCTATAGCAGGTATGCCCGTAAAATAATCTGGATAGTCGGGTGTAATGGTGGGAAGTGGGATTTTAAAAACATGAACAACTGTCAACGTGGCATCAAAATGCTGCGCTATGTGTTGAGCATAGTGAAATGCATTGAG
Organism: Saprospiraceae bacterium; assembly: GCA_043756725.1. Taxonomy (GTDB): domain Bacteria; phylum Bacteroidota; class Bacteroidia; order Chitinophagales; family Saprospiraceae; genus JAAFJT01. The sequence goes on along the minus strand of JAYUQN010000779.1, from coordinate 4,361 downwards.
CGAATTTTCAGAAAAATCAGTTGCAACTATGATATTTTTGTACGTTTTCATCTGCCGATATTTTAAGCGTAATAGCAAAAACTTAGTTGAAAAACCAGTCCCAAAGGGCTTCTATTGAGAAAGTGGGTTTGTTTTTATTTTTTTGCAAAAAATAAAAACAAACCACCCCTTTTCTTCTGCTAATAGAACCGCAAATGCTTAAAGCTAAGTTTTTATGCGTAATAAAGATATTACTAAAAGGCAAAGGTGGGTATGTTTTAAAAGATAAGTGTTACACAACTTTTCGGAAAAGTTGCAAGATTCACACATTTACTTTTTAACCTCATTCTCTAACGCTACGCCGTTTTCAAAATCTGTAAAATTTTTCATGGTCGTTTGCGCAATTTGGTCTAAGGCTTCTTGGGTAAAAAAACCTTGATGGGGTGTAATCAAGACATTGTGAAAAGACATCAATCGTTCTATCAAATCATCTGGAATAAGGCTTTCAGACAAATCTTTAAAAAATAAATTTTCTTCTTGTTCATACACATCAATGCCCAAATAGCCCAAATGCCCACTTTTTAAAGCCTTGATAGTGTCGTCTGTTTTGATTAATCCGCCTCGACTTGTGTTGATAAGCATCGCTCCTTTTTTCATTTTAGAAAAAGTTAAGCTGTTAAAAAGGTAATGGGTTTTGGGTGTGAGGGGGCAATGCAGCGAGATAATATCAGAATCGTTTAAAATAGCATCAAAAGGCTTGTATTCAATGCCGCGTGTTTTCAAAATCTCAGATTCTGTGATGTCATACGCTATGACTTTGCAGCCAAAGCCTTGCATGATTTGGCAAAAAGCAGTCCCTATTTTCCCTGTTCCAATTACGCCCACTGTCTTTTCGTACAGATTGAAACCCATGAGGTTTTCCAAAGAAAAATTGCCTTCCCGCACGCGATTATAGGTTTTATGGGTTTTTCTATTTAACGTTAAAATGAGGGCTACGGCATGTTCGGCTACGGCTTGCGGAGAATAGGCGGGCACTCTCAATACTGTAATATGATGGTCTGCGGCGGCTTCAAGGTCTATATTGTTAAATCCTGCACACCGCAAATCAATGAGTTGTACCCCATTTTTGGATAAATTTTCAATGGTTGCTCTATCTACTTTGTCATTCACGAATACACAAACGGCTTTAAAACCTACGGCTAAATTACTCGTGTTGGCGTTTAAAGCGGTGTCAAAATAGACAAATTGGTGTTTGCTGTTCCCATTGAATGTATCAAGATATACCCGTTCATAAGGTTTTGTACTGAATACGGCTACTTTCATGGCTTTTTGATTTTTAGTTTTTAAAGTAGATTTAGGGAATTTTGCCCAAAAATATTGAGGGGGTATGTTTTATTCATGTCGTTCTTATTTATTGGGAACTCTTGTCATACGAAACCAAGCCGTTTTGTTCCAACCATTTTGTCCCCATTTTTGGCAATATTTGTTTTGAAAACAAATATCAAATTGGAGATATACGCTTATTTCTTTTTAGCTACTCTTTTCGCTTTTCGAGGTTCAGAAAAGTCAACTTCCAAATCATAGCGCACGATATAGGTTGTCAATGTCACGCCTTCAATGACATCTTCGCCTTCTAAAACTTTGGGATTGGTTACTTGTTTATCCACAAAAACCAAGTAAATCCCTCGGTTCAAACCCAGACTTTTGATGTAATAAGCCAATTGCGTTTTACCGTCTGTATATTGTGTAATATTGTAAAATATCTTGGCTTCAATGACCCATTCGTTGTTTAAAATATTGATAATCAAATCGCTGCGTCCCAAAGCAACATGCGGCTCTAAGTAGCTTTTGCCTTTGAAAACTTCCAAAAACGATTGAATATAGGTTTCAAAACTATACATCAAAGCGGCTTCTCGCAAACCTTTGGGATTACCGTCTTCATCGTTTTCAATGAAATAACGGAAACCCCGCCGTTGTGCATAGACTTGATATTCTCGAATAATTTTATCCATATCTAATTTTCCATCGGCTGCCAAATAATTGTCTAACCAGATATTGGCTTGAATATTTTTAGCTTCGCCATTCATGTTTGGATAGAAATATTTTTGCAAGCGTTTTTTGTACAGAGGCACCCAAAAGGTGACGTTACTATTAGCATCTTTTTTTATCAAACCATTGATATAGAAAAACCTAATGGCTTCTTTGTCAATATCAAAACGCACTTTTCTATCTAAAAACAAGAGTTCTTCTAAAAACTTTTGATGTTTTTTGGCTTTATTAATCACATTAGCCACATTTTTATCCAATGCCTCATATAAATACCAATCTTCTACGGTTAAATAATCTAAATAATCAAATAATGGTTTATCTTCATATTGTTCTATTAATCTGGCGGCAAAACCATTGACAAGCCCTGGCTGTCCTGCCGTAATATCATAAATTTTGCTTTTTACTGAGGGGTCAAATTTTTGTCCCGTTTCTGTTTCATGCTGTTCCAATAATTCAAAAACTTCGGCTTTGGTAAAATAATCTACGTGCAAACTATCTGAAATATTAAACGGACTGGCATTGTCTTGAACAACACCCGTGATATTACTTACACCTACAAAAATGACGGATTTTAAACCATGTGTTTCTCTGGAATGATAAGAATTGCGGATAGTATGGAGAAATTGCCCGAAAAATTCGGGATTGATACCTTCTACTTCATCTATGATTAAGACGAATTTTTTATCTTTAGCTTGTTCTACTTTGTGAAATACTTGTGCTAATGATAGATCCTTTAAATCTAAACCCCATGCTTGCTCTAAACTAAGCACTAAGCGTTCCATAAAAGCTGTAAGGCTACTGGTTAAATAATTTTCAAAATTGATATGACAAACTAAGTAGCCCTCTTTTTGCAAGGTTTCTGCCAAAAAGCGAAAATAGGTGCTTTTCCCCGTTTGGCGAGGTGCCCATATCGTGAAGTACCTGTCATTATAGACCAGTTTTTTACCTTTTTCTATTAAATGAAGGCGGGGTAAGGTATAATGCTTTTCGAGAATATTAGGACCTGATGTATTGAATTGGCGCATCTTTTTTCAGTATTTTATTTGCAAAAGTAAACTATTTTTGTAAATGATACGGCTATTTTAGCATCTACAATTTTGAGGTTTAAATTTTACAGCTACTCTACCTCACCTTATTAAAATGGTCTTTTATTTTTCCCATAAAAATAGGCTCTTTTTTCTTCGTTTTAATTTCACCAATCAAAAAACCATAAGGTTTGAGGGGTTCTATATGGTCGCAAATAATTTTAAAAATGGCAGTCAATGGAATAGCGAGAATAATACCCGGTATGCCCCAAACCAATTCGCCAAGTACCAAAGCAATAATGGTAAATAAGGGATTTATTTTCACTTGCGCGCCCAATATGAGGGGTTCTAAAACCCAACCTTGAATGAATTGCACCACGCCATAAGTTAGCACAATGCCGCCCAACATAGAAAGACTTGCCCCATGCAAAGCCGATACTAAAACCGTCAATGTCGTGCCTGTAATATTGCCAATGAAAGGCACAATTTCAAATAAGCCGCAGAGGACAGCAAAAAATAAGGCATTTTTCACCCCGACAATACTGAAACCAATACCATACATAATCCACAAACAGACTATCATTTTAGACAAACCCAATAGGTATTGTTGTGAAATATAAGTGGCGGTGTAAATCACTTGCTCCATTTCATCTCGTTGTGCAGGCAGGGTAAGTTTAAGTAAAAAAGCCTTGACATGACCTCGATAATACAAGAGGAAAAAGACATAGACCAAGACCAAAACAAGGTTGGTAAAAAGGTAGGTGAAAGAGCCTAACATCATCTGCACCATACCGCTCAAAGAGGGTTGTTCGCCCTTCATTATTTGCGTTTGTTGTGCTACGGAAATACCCAGATGATTAAAAATATAGTCTTGCGCTTGGTTGAAAGCACCCATCCCTTTTTGCTTTAGGAGGGTAAAATCAGTTATGAGTTCTGAAATTTTCCAACCTAAAAGGGCTGTAATTGTGGTAATTATGCCCAATAAAGTCAAAAGGCAGATAAAAACCGCCAAACCTTTCGGTATTTTTTGTTCCATCCACTTGCAAAAAGGCAAAAAGAGGGTGGCTAAAATGCCCCCAATGGATAGCGGCATTAGAAACGCTTTAGCGTAATATAAACCTGCAAAAATGAGAAAAAGTAAGAGCAGATTTTTTATAACGGCAGTGTTTGTGGTTGTCATAATATCGTTTTTTTTATACCGTTCAAGACATAATTTTATTTTAGTAACGCTAAAAAATTAACTCCGTCTTTTGTCATTCTGAGCGCAGCGAAAGAATCTGAATGTAAAATATTTATTTTCAATATTTT
>JAYUQN010000778.1:0-3024 GCA_043756725.1 Saprospiraceae bacterium | reverse complement strand
TCGCCTGAAAAACCCGATATTACTGTTTCAACCCGCAACATGTCGAATGGCGTTGAAATGACGATAAGCGATAAAGGGATAGGCATGACGAAAGAAGCGAAAAAGAAAATTTTTGAAAAATTTTACCGTGTTCATACAGGTAATCTCCACGATGTAAAAGGATTTGGCTTAGGCTTGGCTTATGTAAAAGCAATGGTAACAGCGCATAAAGGCTCCATAGATGTAAGAAGCGAATTGGGTAAAGGCAGTAGTTTTATTGTGTTTTTACCGTTTCATGCGGCACAAGAAGCGATGGGATAATTGTAGGATGATATAAACAGATTTAGGGTAAGTTTTTTGACATTTTTTGTGGTTGGCTCAAGATTTGACAACTTTTAAAAAGTTGTCAAATCTATAAATAATAATCTTTGCTCGAATTAACAACTAAAATAGGCGTGAAAAAACTTAATTGGGAAGGATTTAAGACTTTGAGTGCTAAAGAAAAGCAAATACTTGGGATGGGCGTAAGCACATTTTTGATTGGTATTTTCATCCTTTCCGATTCTTTAATACCCTTAAGTTGGGTTGGTCGTGCGGAGGCGCAGGGTGAAATTGTGAAACTACTTTCGATGAAACAAGGAAATTTTAGCGGCGGTAGTGGTATATATTTGCTTCGTTTTGAAACGCAGGATGGACAACAAACAGAAGGTACTTTCACCGCATCACCTGCCGTTTTGAGCATCATGAAAACCATTCGTGTATTTTACAAAACAAAAAACCCCTCAAATTTTTATGTTTTTGACCCCAGCAAGCGCATTATTGGCATTGTTGCCCTTATCTTTGGCGTCGGTATTTTAGGGTCATATCTGGCTTACCTGTTTGAAAAAAAAAAATTATAGTAGCGCATTTTTCCGTCGAACACCTTTAAAGGCTCAACTGTTCAATCCACCGCGTCTGCTCTATCATATAAAATCCAGTGAGGACATGGCAAAAAAAGCGACAAAAGAATTAGACCCGCGTTTTGAGGTCTTGAAAATGCTCACCGTTCAGCAAAAAGATAAATTGCTACTCAAACTTTTCAGAAAAGACCCCATGCTCGTCGAAAAACTCGCTTTCGAGTTTTTTGAAGACAAAAGCGATTTGGTGAATAGGCGCAATGACCTTAAAAGCCAAATTGACACATATATCCATGAAAAATACCTTACTTACGATACGCCGGGCGAAGCCATGATGGTGATGCGTTCCATGAATGGTCGTATAACAGAACATGTTAAAATAACAAAAGACAAATATGGCGAAGTAGAATTAACCATTTTACTACTCAACACCGCTTTCACCCGCTTTGGAGCAATGCTTGAAAAAAAGGCGAACCGTGCCGATACCTTTTCAGAATATGTCATAAAGCGCACTTTGCACGTCTTGAAAGTTCTTGAAAAACTACACGAAGACAATTACCTCGATTTCAAAGACGATCTTAATCAATTGCTTAACTATCTTCACACTTACCGTCCCACCATTCATTTAGCCCGTGATAATAAAATTCATACTTCATACTTCATATTTCTCTAACTTGCTTTTTTCAATAAAAGTTATTTACTTTGTAGAAAATAAAAACTTATGGCAGCCATTAAAATCGAATGCCCTAAATGCCGTTGGCAACCTAAACCAAGCAGCAAGTGGGGTTGCACCTGCGGAACCCTATGGAACACTTTTGATACAGGCGGACGTTGCCCCACTTGCGGGCGTATGTGGCGCATGACACAATGCCAAAGCCCGTGGGAAGGCGGTTGCCAACAATGGTCACCCCATCTTGAATGGTACAATGGCTTAGACCCTGCTATTGAGGAGGAGTTGCGGGAAGTGAATGTTGAAATTGAAAAAGAAGAGAAAGTTTTAGCGACCAGTAAAGCAAAATATCTTTAGGGCAGATGAAAAATTCAGCATTATTGAATGCTGTTTTCTACAGATTTTTCAGCGAATGAGTTGATTTACCCCCCTTTCCGAAGGAACTCCTACGGAGCAGTATTTATAAGAAAAATCAGGTTCATCTGTCAAATATGCGATTAAGCACAAATTCCAAAGGTGCGTAGCACTGCAATATTTGTAGGTAAAATGTAACAATTAATCTTATTTTATCGAAGGTGCGTAGCACTAAAAAGACGTTTTTACTGAGGGATATTCATTCAGGCAAATTCCACAAAAAGAAATCCCGAACATTGCCACCCATAATTTTTTCAATATCAACCTTTGAAAACCCCTCTTTTTCCAAAGCTGTGACAATAAGCGGCAAACCCGTAACGGCAAAGTGCATTTCATAAGCTCCATCCCAATCAGAACCTAAGCCGACCTTATCCACACCTATTTTATCAGCAACATAGCGCACACTTTTAGCGATGGCAGCCGCATCTTTTCCACAATCTGCGGGTTCAAAAAAGCCAATGCCAATCAAACAATCGTGTTTGCCCAATGCCATTAAGTGCTTATCTGAAAGATTTCGTTGGTTGTCGCAGACACCTTTCACGCCCGTATGTGACACCAAAAGCGCACCCGCATGTTGCGCCAAAACATCATCAATTGTTTGGGGTGAAGCATGAGCGAGGTCAATGATTATATTCAAACTGTCCATTTTTCGGATTAATAATTGCCCTTTAGCGGTCAAACCTGTTTTGTTTTCACCATGCGCCGAACCCGCCCATTCATTGTCAAAAAAATGAGCCAGCCCTATATAGCGCACACCTTCTTTTGAAAACAGGTCTAAATTGTTTAAATCATTTTCTAAACTATCTCCCAAAACTTACTACATTTGCAAAAGCAAAATTTCAAAAATAGATGAATAAAACCTTTTTTACAGACATAAAAATAGAGAATTTCAAATCGCTGCATTCGGTGGAGTTGAAGGATTGCAACCGTATAAATGTGCTAATTGGAAAACCCAATGTAGGTAAATCTAATATTTTGGAGGCTTTGAGTTTATTTAGTTTAATAAACCAATCCGACCCCTTCAATTCACATTTATTTAAAGAATTAATACGGGTTGATAAAAAT
>JAYUQN010000777.1:0-3026 GCA_043756725.1 Saprospiraceae bacterium | reverse complement strand
TTGGACCGAGGAAACCTAATATTTCACCTTTTTTAGCTTCAAAACGAATATTATCAAGGGCGCGTTGTGTGCCATAGATTTTCGTTAGATTTTCAACTTTTACAGACATATAATATAAGTAATGGGTAATGGGTAATAGGTAATGAGTAATGAAAACTCCGAGTAAATCTGTGTGTTCTCTGTCTATACATGAAACGGGGTAAAATCCCTCATGTTAAATACAGGTAATGTAACCGAAAAGTGAAAATTTCCTTCTGATTTTGGTTCAGATTTTCAGAATTACGAAATCTTTAAGATTTCGTAATTCTATACCCCCTCAGTAAAAGCGGGATTTTACCCCGTTTTATGTATAATTCGGTGAAACTTCAATTGCTCAAAAAATTTGAATTGACAAAATTAGGCATTTCTTATGTATTCCTACACTTAAAGTTTTGTTAAAGGTGGATGGAATGTGATAAGTCTGTGATGAAATACGCTCAAATTTGCGTTTAATTAAAAAAGTCAAAAATTTTAACAATGAAAAAAACGATTTTAAGTATCTTTTTATTTTTAGCTTTTTGCTCAACTCTTGTTTCACAAAATGTTGTGAAAAGCAAAACAGCAAGCACTTGCGCCCCTTCTCGTAGCAAAGTTGTGAAAAAACCAGTTGATAAAGCCGCAACTTTTGAAACATCTCAGACGAAAGATGAAAACATCGTTGCTGTTGTTGAGAAAACGACGCCAGAGGTTTCACTTTCAACAACACAAAAGGTTGAAAATACGCCCATAAAAACGGAAGTAATAGCTGTTTTAACGCTCGTTGCTCATGAAGAATTTGATGTTTTATTGAAAAAATACGTAACAGCAGCAGGAATAGTAAATTATAAAGGTTTTAAACAAGACAAAGCCGCCCTTGAAAACTATATCGTTTGGCTTTCGGACAATACACCCAAAGCTGAAACGTCTAAAAATGAAAAATTGGCATATTGGATTAATGCCTACAATGCTTTGACGGTGAAATTGATACTTGATAATTACCCCCTCCCTAAAATAACAGATTTGGACGGTGGTAAAACATGGGATGTAAAACGTTTCACGCTGGGAGGAAAAAAGTATTCTTTAAATGATATTGAAAATACCATCATCCGTCCGATGGGCGAACCCCGTATTCACTTTGCTTTGAATTGTGCGGCTAAATCATGTCCTCCTTTAGCCAATGAAGCGTTTGTGGCTGAAAAACTGAATGTGCAATTGGAAAACCGCACCCGCAAATTTATCAACGATACTAAAGCTAACTATTTGAAAGGCAATGAGATAAAAATATCAAATATCTTTAATTGGTATGGTAAAGACTTTGATAATGTCCTTAATTTCATCAATCGGTATGCGGTAGTGAAAGTGAAAACGGATGTGAAAATTGGGTTTGGGGAGTATGATTGGCGGTTGAATGAGTAAAAATTTTGAAAAAAAGTTTAATCCTTTTTCATAAAAAAGTATATTTTTGTAAAAATAACTGAAAATGATTGAAACGCTAAATTCAGAATCTTATATTTTTAAAGGCAATCCAATTGGTTCATTGCCTTCTGAATTAACTTTTCTTTTTAAAACCATAGATAAATCTCAATATATTCTCAAATTGGAAGAAGATTGGGATGATGCAGGTGGCGCAAAATATGATGAAACGACATGGTTAAATGCCATGTCGTTTCTAATGCACTATGCAAAAACCTTATGTAATGATTTCAACATCATTATAAACAGCCCTAAAATATATCATGGACCCAAAGGAAGTATTGACATTATTTGGGAGCCTTCTGCTTATCGCCTTGTTATAAATATCCCCAAAGAAGGTCAAAAAGCAATGTTTTATGCCGATGATTATAAGCAGCAAATTACGGAGGGGGTCTTTCACTTAGATCATTTTAATGTGTCGCTTATTCCATTTGCTTATTGTTGAAAAAATTAGAAATACGCCTTATCCTCTCGAAGTTATCCACGACCCAATTTTGACTGAAAATTTTAGAAATCAAGCTCATGCACTTGTTTTTGACATTCCTTTCAGAAAAAACGATATTGGTATCAGAGTAAAGTTAAGAGATATTTGCTCTTGGGAAATCTCTATTGGCTGAAACTATTAATATTGTTTGCCTTTTAGTTTATAAAAAAAATATAATACGCTTTAATTCGTCAATAAACTTATTACGTAACTCCTTAGCCGTATCAGTATCACGGACTTTAGTCCGTAAGTGTTTAAAAACGATAAATACAATAAATATACATGAAACGGGGTAAAATCCTGGTAATTTAGCAAAAAAAATGATGCAAAGATGTTGCAGTGCAACGTCTCTACATAGGCAAAACACCTCAAAATGTGATGTGAAATGACGTAGAGACGTTGCACTGCAACGTCTCCGCTTTTCGGGATTTTACCCCGTTTCATGTATAAATGCTATTTTTAACATAAAATTATTTCAATACATTCGACATTTACGGACTGAAGTCCGTGGTACGGCTAAGTAGATAATTCAAAAAAAAGTACCTTCACAGAACTATATTATTTCACCCGCTGTTTGTAATGACAAATAATCAATTTATGTGCTTAATGAAACCTATATCCGATACTCATAAGAAAGAAGTAAAAAATATTAAATCGTCGACATTCAATGGTTTCGACCTTGTTTTTTACCGATCCATAAAAGAATTTGCTTCACTCCTACCACCTTCCAATAATGTGTTTTTGAGTGCTGAATATTTGGGGGCATTGGAAGATAATCCACCGTTGGGGTTTCAGTTTTGTTATGTTTTAATATTAAAAAATGGCGCCGTTGCGGGGTTTCTCCCTTTTCAAATAAAACATTTTAGAGCAGATGAAAGTCTGAATTTCAATGAAACGCAGCACCCGCTTGTTTTAGGTTTTAAAAAGACATTGGCAAAAAAAGTCAATTTTAATACCTTGATTGCAGGCAGTTTGCTTTTAACAGGTGAATATAGTTATTGGTTTGACAATCAGCAGGTTACAAATAGTGAAATAAATGAAATTTTACTGA
>JAYUQN010000776.1:0-8185 GCA_043756725.1 Saprospiraceae bacterium | reverse complement strand
TAAACGGCTTCAGCCGTTGTTCTACATTGTAATAGCACCAACGGCTAAAGCCGTTTATACGGGTTCGGATAAATCCGAAGCTACAGGGTAAAATATTTTATAAAAGTAAAAATAATCATATATTTGCTTTTTATTTTTATAAATATTTCAAAACCGACTAATTATGTGTAAATTAAAACAATTATATCCCGTTTTATTGCTTTTTACAGCGTGTCAAGACACAAAACCTTTGGAGTTAGAAATCCAAAAACGCACCACTGAAAATGCCCGCTTGACCCAAGAACTCACCCAAACCAAAGCCGCTTATGAGCAAACCCAAGCCGCCTACATGGATTTGAAAGAAATCGTCAACGACCTCAATTTGGAGAAAGACACGCTTGAAATTCAGTTGAAAAAACAGACTGAAAAAGAAGCCCTTCATAAAAAAGCGGTTGAAAAACCTTTGGAAATTGCTCGTTTCACCATTCAAAACCAAACAGAAAAAGGCATTGTGCTGCAAGCTAAAAGCCCTTTTAAGAAACAGACGGTGCGCTATTTGTCTTTTAAAACCCAAGCCACAAATAACAAAGGGCGCATGGGGCAGCTTTTAGAAGGCAAGCTTTATGCTGTTTATCGCCTCGGCTCCCTCGTGCAACGCATGGCAAATACAGGCACTTTCACAGGCAACGACAATAAAAACTATATTTATACCCACGCTTGGACTATCAAAAGTGAAGACACTTCCCTCTTGTTAGATAAAGGCATTGGCGACAAAACAAAAGGTATTTTTGAAAAAGGACACTGGGCAGTGGAGTTGTGGTTTCAACTTAAAAATGCGAACCAAGCGTTTAAATTGGGTGAAAATACGTTTGATATTAATTGAAAGTTTAATAGCGAAAATGGTGGCTATTTTTCAAATCATATCAAAATAATTGTGTAAATATTTCCTACCTATTGTTTAGTATTTTATGCCTTTTATGAAAATAAATTTGCTGCATTGTTGTAAAACGGATAGAACTGTTTTATCATTGTGATACCAATCTAAAAACAACATTATGTTGTACCAAATTACAAAAAGCTGAAATAGATAAAACGCTAATACGCTATCTATTGTCGCTTCTTCTCTACCGATCTTCATTTTATTTTTTATTCTGTGACGGTGGCGGCGGCTTTTTCGGTGTGGTAATGGCGCAAGGTTTCAAAAAGTTGGGTGCGAGAGGGGAGGGAGTCGGCTTTCGGCTTTTGTGTTGGGGGCGGCATAACTCGAAACCCAAAACCCGAAACTCAAAACTGTTAAAATGGTAGTTCTCATGCTGTTGACTTTGTTTAGGTAAAAAATAGATTCTTACCTACTTGGATGCAAAGTATTTGCCATGAAATTTTTAATTTAGGCTATCAATCCCATTTTGTCAGTACATATTTTTTATGCTCGGTTTCGCCAAACCGTTGTGTTTCTCTCTGTCCTTCATAACGCAACCATTTACCTTGCGTTATTGAAAATTCGGCAACGGCTTGATAAGTCGTTTTAGAAAAAGATTTTTGGGCATCGGCGGGTATTTGCCCGATACAAACTCTTGAATCGTGTAGGTTAAAACAGCAACCGTATCTTGCCCTTGTTTTTTAAGGTGTTTTAACCTATAGGCAACAAAAAAGCTCAAAACCCAAAACCCGAAACGGTTAAAATAGTAGTTTTCATGTATGTTGATAATTTTAAATGTAAAATTATTTTAATGCAAACTTGTTGCCATGAAATGACCGCGCTTTTTTACAAGGGAATAATTTTAATAAAAAATTTTGTTGTATATTAAAAACAAAAACATGTTTAAAGTTTTGTTTTTACCAAAATATGGAAAAAGTGCTTAAATTTGTCGAAGGTTTACCTGCCAAAGAATTATTCGACACCTGTGTAGAAATGTTGTACGAATACATGCAGAGGCGGTCTGAATTAGACAATGAAACCTTTAAAGAAATTGTTAAACAATCAAATTCCGAAGAAATGGTCGCAGAATTTAAAACTATTTTTCAAACTGCCAGAGAAGAAGGCAGAGCAGAAGGTGAAGCCGCAGTAGCGGAAGCAGTAGATAAGGCTACACATAAAGCCATAAAGGGACTTATCCAAACTACACGTCTAAGCGATAGAGCCATTGCCGCTGCCTTAGACGTTGCTCAAGACTTAGTCAAAGCCATTCGACAAGAACTCAAAGCGGAAACTTTGACGCCCAAAACAATAAAAGTGAAGACTGCCCGAAAAGGCAAATCTGATACTCTCTAAGCTTTTTTTATAATACCCCTTAATATGGGCATAAACAACTACAGCTGTTGTCTATGCCCTTTTTTGTTGCAAGCACCGCATTACTTCTCCAGCTTTCTTTATTTGAATTAAAATGGTAACGTATAAATAATATCGGGATGCTTTTTGTCATTTTGAGCGCAGCGAAAAAATCTGCATAAGCTAAGACACTGGGTTTTTAAATTCAGATTTTTTCGCTGCGCTCAAAATGACAGAATAAAACCTGTACCCTTCTCTTTTCTCTTTTCCCTAAAAATGTTGTTGCCACCTCCCAAGTCGGAGGGATTGACAACCAGGGTAAAAACAAACTTAATTTATAAATCAAATGTTGTTGCCACCTCCCAAGTCGGAGGGCTTGACAACAATATCTACGGCGACCCCGAAGGAGATCAAAGAAAAGTTGTTGCCACCTCCCAAGTCGGAGGGCTTGACAACATGCTCGTGGAGCAGATTTTTTTCACAACATAGTTGTTGCCACCTCCCAAGTCGGAGGGCTTGACAACCTTTGTCAAGAAGCATGGGGGGAGTATTTAAAATTGTTGTTGCCACCTCCCAAGTCGGAGGGCTTGACAACGGCGCACTGGCGCTCGTATTCACAATGTAAAAGTTGTTGCCACCTCCCAAGTCGGAGGGCTTGACAACCCCTCGCCTTGCAACTCTCGGTGAGGGAAAAGTTGTTGCCACCTCCCAAGTCGGAGGGCTTGACAACAGTTCGAGCGGTTTAGCTCCTCGATGATGAATAAGTTGTTACCACCTCCCAAGTCGGAGGGCTTGACAACTTTTTAATTTTTTTAATTTTTGATCATGATTTTAAAGTTGTTGCCACCTCCCAAGTCGGAGGGCTTGACAACTGTCCTTGGGGCACTGGCAGGGGCACTATTAAAAGTTGTTGCCACCTCCCAAGTCGGAGGGCTTGACAACTCGTTCTTCTCATTTTTTTGGGAAGACTTAATATAAGTTGTTGCCACCTCCCAAGTCGGAGGGCTTGACAACAGAGAGATTGAAGATAATTAATTCGGAAATAATAGTTGTTGCCACCTCCCAAGTCGGAGGGCTTGACAACTGGGAGTGCTAGCACGACCGCCGTAAACCAAAAGTTGTTGCCACCTCCCAAGAAGCAGCATTTTATCTTAAACTGCCAAAATAATACTGATAGGGTACTTTCATATGTCAAAGAACAGGGCTTTTGTCATTCCGAGGAACGAGGAATCTGTGTATAATATGTCATGTTTTTACATTCAGATTCCTCGTTCCTCGGAATGACAAAAAATAGAAGGGCAAAAAAACAAGACTATTCTTCAAACGCAATCCGATTATCCTGCACCGCTTCCCGAATATTTTTACTCATCTGATTCCGCAATTCCGCAATTTCGGCTTTGAGTTGGGGTTTTGTGACTTCTACCATCGCACTGTCGGGATTGGGATTGTGCTTGGCTGCTTCCAGTATTTTATAAATTTTTGACCGAAAAATATAGGCATCGTCTCGAATACTGGGGGGTAGAAAAATGCCGTGCCCTTTGTCAAAAAACACTTCGGGTAGTTTTTTGATGTATTCGATGCCTTGTTCGGGGCGCATCATATAGGTTGGGTTTTGGGCGGTGCCTCTGTCCACAAAAACGGTGCGTTCGTTTTCTTTTTCAGACATATACACCAGCAGCGACCAAGCGGCTTTGCAGGCTTCGATTTTGCTTTCATAGCGTTTTTGCTCCAAAGCGAGTTCTATTTCTCGCTTTTTTTGCCGTTCCCATGCCCGGAAGGCGCGGCGAAAACCCCAAATGGCTACGCCTAAGGTGAGCAAAAGGGGGAGGAAGTCCATCAGCAAAGGTTTATCTTTGGCGGGACTGGCGAAGAAGTTCCAGATTGTTTCCATTTTTTTAATTATTTTATCAATTTCAATAAATCATCATAATACCGTTGTGCAATATTAAAGATTTTATCGCACATATATGCCCCTTTTTCTGCTGCCACTTCTGCCGTTAGCCAATCTTCAAAATACGGGATTTCATTGTGCAAAAATTTGTTTCGCAGACGGGTCACATTGTCCAAATAATGCGTTTTTTGTGCCGTACTGAGGGGTATGCCCGATTCGGTGAGCAGACACATATAGACCCAATGGTCGTAATAATCTCTGGTGGTGTCCCCTTTTTTAACCTCTTTGCCCCGTGCTTCCATAAAAGTTTTATGGTCATAAACCCCCTCAACGAGAGTAGGAAATTTGTCTTTCAACAGCGCATACACTGTTTTTTCAAATGTATAAATCGTTTCAAAAAACTGCTCCCGCCGAATATCGTATTGGCGCAATTCTTCTTCAATGTGGGCACGGTCTAAGCTGCTGCTTTGTGGTGCATATTTTAAGAGATTTGCCAAACGGCGGTCTTTCAAAATGCGTCTGAAATCACCATAACGGCGAATGGGCAGCGTGTCTTTAACCGTTATGCCCGACACATTTAATGAAACGGCAACCTCTTGGGTCAAAACAGTATCCAAATGCGCCAAGTTCAAGTTGTTGAAATCAATGGTGAGGTGTTTGTCTTTTGCACGGTCTTTCACCATCAGCCACAAGGCACGGTCGGTGCTTTGGGTATAGCGGAGGACTTGTTTGCGTTGCAAGATGCGGTCTTCATCGTGTTTCAAATCTTTTAATTTGTTTTTATCGGTGAAGTTGAGTTTTTTGTCTCTGTTTTTCGCTTGTCTTGCTTTCAAGCTTTGAATACCCTTTTGCACCTTATCAAAATAAGCGTCTTGTTCATAAATTACTGAGGGGGGTGCTTCGCCTTCTTTGCGCTTGGACTTGTCCGTTATTTTCATAGAGCGTTTAAACAGATAAAAATCTTGAGTATCAGCATCTAACAATTTGTCGAAAGCAAAAATGGTGTTGAGTTTCGTAAAATTGTCTTTGCTGGCATAACCCTGCGTTTGCATGGCTGCTGAAATAGCGTCTTTAAACAAACCACGGGGCAACAACACAGGCAGCTTGTCGTAGTTTTTCACTTGCCGTCTTTTATTGGCTTCTTGTGTAGGAACAGGTTTGGGCAAGCCCAAGATATAACCGTATTGTGTATCAATGGCTTCTGGTTGCCTCTTATTTTTAGCCATAAAATTTAAGGCAATATTGAGCCATTCCTGTTTTTCACCCAAATAAATTTCATAAAAATCCAAAATACCCCGACAGTTATCAAGAATAATATCTTTGATAAAAGGATGCTGTTGCGCTGTATTGCCTGTATCGAGGTTCAATTCTTCAAAATAATTGCGAATTTTTTCTTTATTGATTGAAAAATAAGCTAAAGAAGCTTGTAAAATCCGAAATTGGTCTTTATTAATTTTTTGCGGTTGTGTGATGCCATTGGCGGCGGTGTGCAAATGTTGGGGCATCAAATCCACAATATCTTCAGCCAACCAAGTCGCCATTTCGCCAATTTTGGGGGCTTTGCTTTTGGCAACGGCTTTGAGTTGTTGTTCGACAAATTTCAATTGGGTTTTAAATTTTTGTATCGCTTGCTCGCTGTACACAGGTGGATGGTAGGCTAAAAGGTATTCACACAAAGCATCAGGCACGGCATTGATGGGTATATTGTATTGCGCTTTAAAATCGGCTGCCAATTGCTCACGCCTTGTTTTCATGCCGTTTTGCACCGCCTTGAATTCAGTTCGCAGTTCTTTGGTTTTAATTTTATCTTTCACCCACGGCAATTTCTCATTTTTTGTATAATCAGGTGGCGTTTTCAAGGGCGCAAATTTGCCTGTTTTCACATCAAGCATGAGTTGTTTAAGGCGTTTGATAAAATCTTGGATATAGGTTTCGGTATCCGTTTCAATCCAGCCTTTTTTATGCAAATGGTCGTAGAGGAACATACTGTGCAGTTCATAGACGCTGATAATGGCATCAGGCTGTAAGTCGGTTTGGTCAAGCGGAGGCAGCTTGCGGTCTTCGGCACCGGTCACAAATTTGAAACCGATGCTGTTTTCACGGATATTGTATTGGGGTGAAAATTGGTCAATGGCTATTTTATCGCCTTCGGTGGGTGTTTTGCCGAGTGCTTTGTCTTCTTCATCTTTTTTAAAATCATTCCGCAACCGCCAGTTATTGGATTTGGGAACTTGCTGTTTCCATTCGGCAGGAAATTGGGCGACAAACCGCTTATCAATAATTTTTTGTTCCCGGTCGTCTTGGTTGATATTTTCATAAAGTTGGTAAAATGGCATAAACCGCCCAAATGTGCGCAGGGGTTTTTGCAACACCCGTTCCCGCTCGGCATTGAACATGACTTTTAAGTATTTTTCTTTTTTGCGGACTTTGCCTAATTGTAGGTGAAAACGCAAAGTTGGCAATTCGGCAATATCATCGAAATAGCGTAAGGCAAAATACGGAAACCTATCTTCATGCCGTTTCAAAACCACTTCTTGCCCGCCTTCTTCGTCTCCTGCATCTGCTTCTTGCACTTTCATCACAAATTTTTTGCGGTCTTCTTCTGCCAAGCTATAATACAAATCATCGGGGCATCTGCCCAATTCGTTGAGCATATCCAACATCACATCGCCGCTTTCTAATTTGGGTTGTGGCAATCGGCAACAAAACATGGTATAAGTTTCCATTTTTGCCCGATGATGCAAATCTTCGCTGTTTTCAAAACCATTAATACGTCTTAAAAACTCAAACGCATATTTGCGCTCCAAAAACAAACAAGTGAAATAGACCACCGACAATTCGCTGATAGCCCCCCCCTCCCGATTTTCTCCCGATTTTCTCGGGACAGGTCGGGACAGGTCAGTAATATCGGTCGGAACAAGCTGATTGGCTGCGGCATAATCGGTGTGCAACAAAGGCGTTTTGTGGACATCGGTGTAATAATAAAACCGTTTGATAAGCCGCTCCAAACCCGCTGAATAGATTTTTTCAAAAGGAAATCCTTGATTAAATTGCCGTTTGGCGATGTGGTGCGAATAGCCATTTCTGAACTGATTGAGCAGCGTAAAAGCTTGCGTTAAGACCTTCCGCACCGCGTCAGGATTGGGTAGGTTTTGCTCGTCTTCACCAAATAAAAATTTCAAAAAGGGAAAATGCCCCATCAAGTCCCGCACTAAGGCACGGACTTCATCGGGTCGGTCCCGTTCCATTTTTAAGAGATTGAGCAAAGCGGCATCGGCTAATTTGCCATCATCTTGTGGGGTGTCCGCCTCGTCTAATCGGTATTTGTCCGACAGATGTTTGATGATTTGAAACGCATTGTGGCGCGCCATATTCAAATAATTGCCGAAAAAAAAAGGATGTTGAGACAGGTTGCGTTTGTTGGAAGGCTTCACTGCCTTTGGGCGTTTTACAAGAGTTTCCATTCTTTGATTTGTTTTATAGTGAGCAATAAAGAAATGATGAATGATGAATTTTTACTGGTATCATTCTTACGCCTTAAAAATAGGAAAATTTCCTTATAGGTGTTGGACTTTATGAGATATTACCATTTTCTTAACTTTTTTCACGCTCACTTAGTTCTACCGCCCACTGGCTTTTGTCGTTCGGTTCTTTTTGTCGTTTCGTTTTTTTTTTGCCCTTCCGAGGCATGAGGAATCTGTGTGTAATATGTTGTGCTTTTACACAGATTCCTCATGCCTCGGAAGAGCAAAAATGACGCGTACACCTCACGTTAAAAATTGCTGTTTTTGTTTAAAAAAAATGCCTAACCAATTGTTTTACAATCAGTTAGGCTTGGACGGGTTGTTGTCCCCTCAAAAGTACAGAGGTCTTGACAACAAAATTTTAAGTTGCTTATCAGTATTTTCAAAATAATGTTGTTGTCCCCTCAAAAGTACAGAGGTCTTGACAACATGTCTAAAGAAACCCCACAATCAAGATTATCATAAATGGGTTGTTGTCCCCTCAAAAGTACAGAGGTCTTGACAACAGTTACAATCTTAACA
>JAYUQN010000775.1:0-8188 GCA_043756725.1 Saprospiraceae bacterium | reverse complement strand
AGATGTTGACACACGCGCTTGTCAACATCTAAAATCCTATTAAATCCTTATAATCCTAAAAATCCTAATTCAAGTTAAAAACATACCCCCTCAGTTTTGCAACTTATTGGCTATCAATATTTTACACGCAGGTCAGTCCATAGGACTCCTTTGGAAAGACCTGCAAAATATGCCACATCGCTTTTTCAAAAGCTCGCGAGCACACCGTGCTTTGGTGGAAGATAGGGGGCGAGCTGGTTTTAACCATACGCTTCTTGCTTACTCGTTCTTGGTGGAAGACCTCAAACGAGCTGGGATTTATGGATATATCTTGCTCAGTTGTAAGTGCAACAGTGCCATTTTGCCTAAAGACAAATTTGCCTGAATAGCCATTAACGTTAAAATTGAAAATATCGGGCTCGGTATCAAAACGCCCTTGAGTCGCTTCTACACCTTCACCATTCCCATTTGTTATAGTTAGGTTGTTGGGATTGTACCATCCAATACCTCTGCTATTACCACCACCATAACGATTACAAGAACCTTCATCAGGTGAATTTCTCACACTTCTAACAATGGCTCCGCCCGCATTTAGCATCCATCCCAAGCCTACCCAAGTGGCAGTTTCATGTACTTTGATACCAGAGGCGTGATAACTTAACGAGACAGGAAGAGATACATTACCTTCTGAAATGGTATGAATGGGTACACCAATATTGGTTGCGCCTGTATGATAGTCAACGGGTATGTCTCCATACTTTGCTATTGCCGCAGCATTCGGAGGGCTTATTAAAATGTCTTTTAAATAGTTGCTTTTCTGCGAGGCTGCATTAAAAACGGTTAGAAATAGAAAAAATAGAATTAGGCTTGTAGGCTTGTAGTAAAGTTAGGTGTCATAAAGATACGAATTTAGAATGTTTTTAAAAGATTTTATTGCTCGTTTTTGATTTATTGTTGCTAAAAAAAATAACAGTATGAGGGTATTTAAACAGCCAAGTGTTTAATACCAAACAAATCTTTAGTGAATGTACCTACACAAGATACCAAAGATACCCCTCAGTATGCGCTGATACCAAGTCGTGAAAAACCATAAAAACAAGATAAGGAGATCGGTAGAACAGAGAAAAGCTATGACAGATACTATTGGGGAGTAATACATCATATCTATTTTTAGCTTTGTGCTATTGTAAATTGCGCTGTTTTATTAGCTGCTACGAAAGTAGAGAAACTTACGATTAATAATAAAATAAATTTGAAAAATTTTATCAATTTAGGCGAATATACACAGTATTCGGTATTTTAAATTTAAATATAATATTTTAGCGATTTTATAAAACCCTTTAGGTGAAGAAATCTGTAAATATTCATTCTAAGTTTAATCTCATTTTATTTTGACCTACGTTATTCAAAATGCCTATCAAATAGCATTTGTTTATTAAACAAAAAAACTTATCTTTGCGGGCTTTTTTTATACAAATTAAAAAATTTCAAGCAAAGAAAATAGATTAAATTATGGCATCAACCAGTGATATTAAACGCGGTGTGTGTTTTGAACACAATTTCGATATTTTCAAAGTCGTGGATTTTCAACACATCAAACCCGGTAAAGGCGCAGCGTTTGTGTATGTGAAAATGAAGAGCTTAACCAAAGGCAATGTGCTGGAACAAAATTTTCCAAGCGGTCACAATATTACGATTGTCAATGTAGAACGTCGCCAATGTCAATACCTTTATACCGATGATATGGGTCTAAATTTTATGAATACCGAATCGTATGAACAGTTTGCTTTGCCTGAAACTATGATTGATAATTACGATTTGATGCTTGAAGGCATGATGGTGGATGTGGTTTTTGATTCTCGTAATGACTCTGCTCTTGCAGCCGAACTACCCGCCCACATCATCTTAGAAGTGACTTATACAGAGCCAGGATTGAAAGGCGATACAGCTACTAACACCCTAAAACAAGCCACCGTTGAATCAGGAGCAGAAGTAAAAGTGCCTCTATTTATTGGTATCGGGGATAAAGTTCGTATTAATAGTGAAACACGCGAATATATGGATCGGGTAAACGAAAAAAGATAAAATTTCAAAATCAACAAAAGATGACGTTTGAAGAGATTAAAGCGTTGATTCAGCTTGTTAACAAAAGTGACCTCGCTGAATTTAAATTTGAAGATGGTGACCAAAAGGTTGTCATTCGCACTTCAAAATATAGTAGTGGCAAACAACAAATTATCCATTCTGTTGCACCTGCTGCCGCTTCCGTAGTATCGTCTAATAATAATCCCCAACAAACCTTATCTTCTGTGGCTTCTGCTCCTATAAAAACAGAGTCAGAAGTTCCTGCTGCACCCGCACCACCGCCTGTTACTGAGGGGGGGCAATATCTTGAAATTAAGTCGCCCATTGTCGGTACATTCTATCGTTCGGCGGGTCCCGATAAACCTATCTACGCCAAAGTCGGTGATACGGTAGATAAAGGAACCGTCGTGTGCATTGTGGAAGCTATGAAACTTTTCAACGAAATTGAATCGGAAGTAAAAGGTAAAGTTGTAAAAGTGATGGTAGAAGATGCTTCACCCGTAGAATACGACCAAGTGCTATTCCTTGTCGATCCGAAAGGATAATCTCTTAATTAATGATGAATGATGAATGATGAATGATGAATTTTTCCGAGAGCAAATTCATCATTCATCATTCATCATTTATCTTCATCATTCATCATTAGATTAATATGTTCAAAAAAATATTAATAGCCAATAGAGGAGAGATTGCACTCCGTATCATTCGGACATGTAAAGAAATGGGTATCAAAACGGTAGCCGTTTATTCTACGGCAGACCGTGACTCGTTGCATGTACGGTTTGCAGATGAAGCGGTTTGCATTGGACCTCCCTCTTCAAAAGAGTCTTATCTAAATGTGCCTCGCCTTATGGCAGCGGTTGAAATAACCAATGCCGATGCTATACATCCGGGTTATGGGTTTTTATCTGAAAATGCTGATTTTTGTGAAATATGTACGGAGTATGGCGTAAAATTTATTGGACCGACACCCGAGCAAATCCGCAAAATGGGCGATAAAATAACGGCAAAAGAGACGATGATTAAAGCGGGGGTTCCCGTCGTTCCCGGCAGTGGTGGTTTAATAGCCGATGTAGAATCGGGTAAAAAAATAGCGAATGAAATTGGTTATCCTGTTATTTTAAAAGCAACAGCAGGCGGTGGCGGTAAAGGTATGCGGATTGTATGGGCTGAAAAAGAATTTGAAAGCCAATGGAATACAGCCCGCATGGAAGCTAAAGCTTCCTTTAGCAATGATGGTATTTATTGTGAAAAATATGTAGAAGAGCCACGCCATATTGAGTTTCAAGTAGCGGGCGACCAATATGGCACTGTTTGCCACTTATCTGAACGTGATTGCTCCATACAAAGACGCCATCAAAAATTGGTTGAAGAAGCACCGTCCCCTTTTATGACACCCGAATTGCGTGAAAAAATGGGCGAAGCAGCTATAAAAGCCGCTCAGTGCATCAATTATGAAGGCGTTGGCACGGTTGAGTTTTTAGTTGATAAACACCGCAATTTCTATTTCATGGAAATGAATACCCGCATTCAGGTGGAGCATCCTGTAACGGAAGAAGTAATTGATTTTGACCTTATAAAAGAGCAGATAAAAATAGCAGCAGGCATACCTATTTCAGGTAAAAACTACTTTCCTAAAATGTTTGCCATGGAATGTCGCATCAATGCCGAAGACCCTTTCAACGATTTTCGCCCAAGCCCGGGTAAAATAACGTCTTTTCATTCGCCCAAAGGTCATGGTGTGCGTGTAGATACACATGCCTACGCAGGCTATACCATACCTCAATATTATGATTCGATGATTGCTAAACTCATCGTCCGTGCTCAAACCCGTGAAGAATGTATTTTAAAAATGGAAAGAGCATTAGACGAGTTTATTATTGAAGGCGTGAAAACCACTGTTCCTTTTCATCAAAAATTGATGAAAAATGAAGATTTCAGAAGTGGCAATTTCACCACAGGTTTTTTAGCTCAATGGAATTTTAAAGAAGATTAAACAGAGGACAATAGACAATGGAAAACGGACAATTTGCAATTAAGCAAATTGTCCGTTTTTCATTGTCCATTGTCAGTTGTCCATTGCTTAAGCTGCTTTTAACATAGCTAATTTCGACCGACTCAACTTCTCCCGTGCATACGACCGCGTAACTTCAAACTCCTGAATATCATCGAAAGATGGAATTTCAAACATCAAATCCGTCATAATGGCTTCACATATAGAGCGTAAACCCCTTGCGCCGAGATTATAATCCAATGCTGTCGTAGCGATATACTCAATAGCATTGGGGGTGAAAGTGAGTGAAACGCCTTCGAGGTCAAACAGTTTTTGATATTGTTTTATCAAAGAGTTTTTAGGCTCAGTAAGGATGCTTTTCAAAGTTTCCAAATTCAATGGCTCAAGATGTGCTAAAACAGGTAAGCGACCCACCAGTTCTGGAATCAAACCAAAAGACTTAATGTCTTGGGGTGTAATATATTGCAACAGATTGTCCCGGTCAATTAATCCTTTTTGTTCTGCATTGAAACCAATGACTTGAGTATTCATACGCCGAGCAATGATTTTCTCTATACCATCAAAAGCACCTCCACATATAAAAAGGATGTTATTGGTATTGAC
The DNA here is from genome assembly GCA_043756725.1 of Saprospiraceae bacterium. Taxonomy (GTDB): domain Bacteria; phylum Bacteroidota; class Bacteroidia; order Chitinophagales; family Saprospiraceae; genus JAAFJT01. The sequence goes on along the minus strand of JAYUQN010000775.1, from coordinate 3,507 downwards.
GGGAATCAATTTTTGCTCTGGATGTTTACGTCCACCTTGTGGTGGCACTTGAACATCTGTTCCTTCCAGCATTTTCAACAAACCTTGCTGAACACCTTCGCCAGATACGTCTCGTGTGATGCTTGGATTATCACCTTTGCGGGCAATTTTATCAATTTCATCCACATAAACGATACCTCGCTCAGCCGCTTTAGGGTCATAATCGCATACTTGCAACAACCGAGAAAGCATGCTTTCAACGTCTTCACCTACATAACCTGCTTCTGTAAAAACTGTCGCATCTACAATAGCAAATGGCACATTGAGCAAGCGGGCAATGGTTTTTGCCATCAATGTTTTACCTGTACCTGTGCGCCCAACAAAAAGAATATTGGATTTTTCAATCTCGACATCCCCCTCAGTAAAAGGCTGGGTCAAACGTTTATAGTGATTATAAACGGCAACTGCTAATACCTTTTTAGCATTATCTTGACCGACAACATATTGGTCGAGGTGCTCTTTTATTTCAGCGGGTTTCCGAATAATCGGCTTCCACTCCTTTTCTTCTTTTTTAGGTTTTTTCTTTTTAGCGGGGGCAGCTGTACCCAATTCTTGCTCAATAATTTCGCCCGCTTGTTCAACGCACATTTCACAAATATGCGCTTCTGAACCCGCAATCAAAATGCCCACAGCAGATTTATCGCGCCCACAAAAAGAACAGTAGTATCCTGGATTTCTTCGACTCATGACTTTTTAGTTATGAGTTATGAGTTATGAATTATGAGTCATGGATTATGAGCAATAAACTCATAACTCATAATTCATAATTCATAACTCATAACTACTTTTTACACTCTTTTAGTAGTTCTGCTTAAAACTTCATCTATCAAACCATATTCTTTAGCGTCCTTACTGGACATCCAATTATCACGGTCTGAATCTTTTTCAACTCTTTCAAAAGTTTTCCCACAATTTTCAGCCATAATTGTATATAAAGAATGGCGTAGGGCTTTAATGAGGTTGTAGCTAATTTCCATATCTGAAAATTGCCCCGACATGCCGCCCGAAGGTTGGTGAATCATCACCAAGCTGTGCGTCAAAGCACTGCGTTTGCCTTTTGCACCAGAGCACAATAAAAAAGCACCCATGGAAGCCGCCATACCTGTGCAAATAGTTGCAATATCTGGCGACACATATTGCATGGTATCATAAATACCCATACCATCTATAACAGAACCGCCCGGGCTGTTGATGAACATTTGGACATCACGCTTTGGGTCGGTACTTTCCAAAAAAAGCAATTGCGCTTGAATAACATTGGCAACATAATCATTGACAGGCACGCCCATGAAGATAATTCTATCCATCATCAAGCGACTGAAAACGTCCATTTGAGCCACATTCAGTTGACGCTCTTCAATAACAGCAGGTGTGAAATTATTGATATTGGGTACAGCGACACCTTTTACACTTTGAGCCATATAATTTTCAAGGTGCATTGTGCTCATGCCTTTGTGCTTAACAGCATATTTCTTAAATTCATCTTTTGGAAACATAATTCGGTTTTTTATTTTTTTAAAAGTATTTTAGAAATAAAAGGTTCTTCGTTGCATAAGCCAGAATCAAGATACTCTTCATATAGACGATTCATAAGTGCTTATATTTTACTAAAAAACCCGCATGGTATTAAATTGTTATAAAGCTGATTGAGGAGGATATAAATTTTAGGCAACTTAGAACAATCAAAAGTAAACAATACTTTAAAACTTTTTAGTTTTTTGTGAAATTTATTTAAAACTTTTATTTTATTGAAAAGCTAAACAGCCGTATCTGTGTGTACGAGATACGGCTGTTTTTGTTGTTATTAGTGTCGCTTAAAAGAGGCGTTATTTCAAATGTCTTTGTTAGGCTTCAACGGCTTCTTCGATTTCCGCTTCAACCTTTTCACCTCTTTGTCTGGCAATTTCAGCTTGTGCCGCTACCAATATTTTGCTTAATTCGTCAGCAGTAACAGGCTTTTCGATGATATTAACACGGCTTTTCATCACGTCAAACACCTTATTAGTCATAACATCTTCGTACAGGTTGTTAAACTGCTTTTCATCTTTCATCACTTTCTCTACCAGAGAATTAATAAAATCTTCCCCAACAGCCATGCCACCCAAATAGCCGCGTACTTGATTAGAATAGTAAGCCCTCATATCTTCACCTGTCACTCGCACACCTGCTTCTGCCATAACTTTATTGCGAATAAGCGTCCACCGTAAGTTATTGATGAAATGAGGATATTCTTTCTCTAAAATGTCGTCTGTGTTCTTAGGATTTTGTGATTTCAACCACCGTTTCATAAAAGCATCAGGAAAGAGTATCGTATTGTTTTCAGCCAAAAGGCGGTCTTGCAATTCGCGCAATAATAAGGCATCGGCTTGAGCGTCATAATTTTTTGATATGCTTTCGCTGATAAAAGTACGGGCTTCATTTTCAGTACTTACTGTGGGACCAAAAGCTTTTTCATAAAATTCCTCGTCGAGTGTCGCAGCTACTTTGCGTTTCACGGACTCGATAGTGGCATCAAATGTTTCATTCACTTCCCGATCATCATTTTCATCTAAACCCAAGAAATATTTGCGCGCATACTGAGGGGTCGTTTCTTTTTCTAATTGAAAAATATTAATTTGAAGCGCATCTCCTTTTTTCTGCGTTAAAAAGACGGATTTCATATCGTCCGTAAGCCAATTCATGGAAAGCATCAAATCTTTTTCCAATGTGCCACCCACTTCTTTAATTTTCAGATTCAGTAAATCCCCATCTTGTATAATATCGGCAACTTCTTTTTCTTCACCTGCATTTGTGCGTGCTTTTTCCAATTCAGCATCAATGACATCATCGGCAATCTGCACGGCATAGCGCGGAAAGTTTGCCTCATCCAGTCCTTTGATTTCAAATTGTGGAATAAGCCCAATATCGAATTTAAAAGTTAAATCTTCAGGATTTTTCAAATCCAAACTGAATTTGGGTTGGTCTTCCGAAGGAAGCGGTTCGCCCATTAAATTCATTTTATCGGTTTCAAGATAATCGCCCAACTCTTTGCGAACGGTTTCATTGACAGAATCCATGAGGAACTGTGTTCCATACATTTTTTTAACCAATGATTGAGGCGTTTTGCCGGGACGGAAGCCTTTCATACGCGCCTTCTGGCTGTATTTTTTGACCTCTTTCTGGACTTTATCAAGATATTCTTCTTTAGGAATGGTGATAGTGATAACGGCATTTAGCGCGTCTATATCAGTTCTGACTACTTTGGACATGATGGAAATTGTAGAGATATTTATGAATTTTGGAGAGAGTTATGAATTATAAGTTATGAATTATGAGTTTGCGAGTGCAACCCAAAAACTCATAACTCATAATTCATAATTCATAACTCCAATAGAGAAGTGCGGGCGGAGGGACTCGAACCCCCATACCTCGCGGCGTCAGATCCTAAGTCTGATGCGTCTACCAATTTCGCCACGCCCGCAATATTTT
>JAYUQN010000774.1:0-8191 GCA_043756725.1 Saprospiraceae bacterium | reverse complement strand
GCGTTTCACCCGATGTCACGATGGATGCACTCTATGCTTTTTCGGATTGTGAAATATCTATTTCACCCAATGCGTGTATAATTGTGGACAACAAGCCGCATTTTATGGAGGTGAATGACGTGTTGCGTATCTGCACAGAGCAAACTAAGGAGTTGTTGCGCCAAGAATTAGAAATCCGCAAAGGAGAATTGCAGGAAAAATGGCATTTTGCGAGCCTTGAAAAGATTTTTATTGAAAACCGTATTTATCATAAAATTGAAGATGCTGAAAGTTGGGAACAAGTTTTAGAGATTATCCCAAGAGAGTTGCGAAAATACGTGCTTGAACCCGATACAAAGCCTAAAAAAGACGATACAAGAGTCGTTTTACTGAGGGGTATCTCGGAGGAAGATATTGTGCGTTTGACTGAAATTCGCATCCGGCGTATTTCAAAATACAACAAATTTGAGGCGGATGATTATATGGAACGCCTTTTAGAGGAACTCGCTCAAGTGAAACATGATTTAGAGAATTTGACCGAGTTTGCGGTAAGGTACTACGAAGATTTGTTGAAAAAATACGGAAAAGGCAAGCAGCGTAAGACAGAAATTCGGGTTTTTGACACCATACAAGCCTCAGAAGTCGTCGCTAATAATGCCAAGCTATATGTCAATCGTAAAGATGGTTTCATCGGTTTTGGTAGTGCTTTGAAAAAAGATGAATTTGTATGTGATTGCTCTGATATTGATGAAATTATTGTTTTTAGAAAAGATGGTAAGTTTCAAGTTGTGAAAGTAGCGGATAAGGTTTTTGTTGGAAAAGATATAACATACGTTGCCGTTTGGAAAAAAGCGGACGACAGGACGACCTACAATTTGATTTATTTAGATGGTAAAACAGGCATCTCTTACGCTAAGCGTTTCAACGTAACGGCTATTACAAGGGCAACGGAATATGATTTGACACAAGGCACCAACAATTCAAAAGTTTTATATTTCACCATCAATCCTAATGGTGAATCAGAAGTGGTAGGAATACAATTAACACAAAGCTGTACGGCAAAAATCAAATCATTTGACTTTGACTTTGGCGAATTGGGAATAAAAGGGCGGGGTTCGCAAGGGAATATTGTGACGAAATACCCTGTTTTAAAAGTGCGGCAAAAGGAAGTAGGTAAATCTACTTTGGGAGCCAAAAAAGTGTGGTTTGATGATATTACTGGCAAGCTCAACGATAATGAACGCGGCAGGCTTTTAGGAGAATTTGATACGGGTGATAATATCTTGATTTTGTACAAAGATGGTACTTATGAAGTGGTGGAGTTGGATATGGTAAAACATTTTGAACCCAACGATATGCTTTATTTGGGCAAATTGACTTCTGATACTGTTGTTTCAACGGTACATTTTGACGGCAATAAAGAATGGACAATGGTGAAACGTTTCAAAATAGAGACTAATAAAATCAATGAGCGTTACAGCTATTTGACCGACCATAAAAAATCGCAAATGTTATTTGCTTCGGTGAAACCTAATCCACGTGTTCAATATTCAATGAAAATTGGGTCTAAAAAAATGGATGGGGAAGTTAATTTGGCAGATTTCATAGATGTAAAAGGATGGAAAGCCTTAGGCAATCGTTTGAGCGATCAAAAATTGACGGGTGTGAAAGAAATCATTACTAAAGAGGTTGAAAAGGCGGAAGAAATACCCCCCTCAGTAAATGAGGACTCAAGCACACTAAATGACGATACAAATGGCAAATATCAAGCTGGAGATACGATAGAATTTGATTTTGGATAGGCGAGAAATGAATTTCTGTATTAAATAAATGCGCCCTAATGCAAGAAGCATCAGGGCGCATTTTTTATGCTGTATGGATATATACTACAAATTTTGAGCAACCAATTTGGTTTCTGTTTTTTGCTTAGGCAAAAGCAACCAAAGTTTACCAAACTTATTCATATTCTGAATACGGTGCTTAGCTTTTTCACCTTCACCCATATAAAGGTCAATATGACCAGCTCCTTTGATTTTACCACCGACATCTTGTGCTAACACAAATCTATACTCTTGTCTGATAAGATTGCCTTTTTCATCTAAAATAGGCACTTGTGCCAAAAGAATGGCTCCAAGCGGGATATAATTATCATCAACAGCGATAGAGTAGTCTGTTGTCAAAGGAACTTTACCTGCACCAATCGGTTTAACGACATCTTTCTCCGTAAAAACAGTATAAGTTGCTTTAACCTTTTGAGGCTTCGAGTCATCCAAGCTGGTTAAATCATGATTGGATTCTTCCCTTATCGTTTCAACCGTATGGAAATCGCCGTCAAAAGCAACAAGTTGCTTGTCACCTTCTGCAAATTGAAGATAGGCAACACCTTCCATGCGCATACTTCGAATTTCTTCGCTGTTGCGAACATAAACGACTTTCAAGCCATTATTCTTGGATTCATCAGATAAATACACAGGGTGTTCATATTCACTATCTTGCTTTCTACGAGCTGAAATGATGGGCGAATAATAGCCAGTGAATTTCACATTTCCTTTACCATCACCACATATTTGGTAGGCATCTAAGGCAGCGGCAAGTTGTTCGGGTGTTTTGGAAGAGCGGAATATTTCGAGGGTTTCTTCAAGATGATCTGCTTCGACTTCGAGACCATTAAAATTTTCGTCATGGGCGTTTTTCAAAAATACCACTTGATTTTCCATCGCTTTAAGGAATTTGGAATCAATTTTAGGTAAATTGAGTGTGTCTATACGGTCTTTAGTGTACAATTTTCGTAAAACACGACTTTTAACGTCTTTGCCTGTATGGGCTACTTTAATAATTTCAGTGTTTGGTAAAAGGGAATCAAGAGCGACTTGTGGTTGTCGGTCTGACTCCTTCGTACTTCGATATAAAATAAACGAAGCGGTAGCAAGAGTCAGAGAGGCACTAAAAAGTATCCAATATTTTTTCATTTTTCTCAAATTTAGTTAAACAATTGTGTCCTTCAAAATCATATAAATGTTAAGTTTATCTTGATTTTAGTTTATATAAGACACGTGTGTCAAGGTTTTGATATTTTTAGGTTTGGATTTATGATAAAGAATTATTTAAAAAGATAGATATGGGTTCAGTTTTTCTAATGCTGCGTCAGTAAAAACGCCTGTTTTTTTCAAATCTGCGCTGTTTTTGAAGTCACCATGATTCATACGATACCGTATTAGAACCTCCGCCTGCTTATGTGTCAAGTACGGATGATGTAAATTTTGTATGTCTGTATTATTAATGGAAACTTTGCGGAAAATCGCAGTAGAAATTTTTAGGTATGGTAAAACGGTACGATAAGTCGAATCGGGTATTCCATACGTTTCTTTAATCTGATCAAGGGATGCGAAACCTCCTAGTTTTTCGCGTTGTTCTAAAATTCGGTTTGCAAAGGTACGACCAATTCCGCGTAATTGCAACAATTCTTCAAAAGTTGCTTTATTTACATCAATACTTTGCTCTTTCACATCGCTTACATTCCTTTCAGGTTCTGCTTGTTGAACATTACCATTAGGGTCTTGTATAAAACGATGATTTTCACTTATTTGTATATATTTTTCTAATCTTAAATAATCAATTTCGGAGAAACCATAGATCTTTTTTATATCGTCTTTTTTTAAAAACTGTCCATTTTTTTCTCGAAATTTTAACATATTTTTAACGACTTTTCCATCTATACCCAGAGTTAAAAGTTCTATTTCAGAAGCTTTATTGGGGTCAAATGGAAATAATTTTATATCTTGTTGAGCTATATTCTGTTCAAAGTTTGGCTTTTGAAACCCTTTTTCAGAATGATAATCAAAATGATTTGGCAAATTGCCTATTTCAATGAACCTTTCTAACCGTTTATAATCTTCAATTTTCAAACCATAAATTTTTTGCATGTCTTCTTTCCTGTAAAACCGTCCCCCTTTTTCACGATAGTGCATGAGGGTTGTAGCAGTTTTAGCAGAAAGACCCAGAAGCAGAAAATCGTCAAAAGACGCTTCATTAGGGTTAAATGCAAAAAGTGTAGATTCTTTAATTTGGTTAGCATATACACCGTCCTTATCGGGCGTATTTAGGGTATTTTGGAAAGCTAAAAACATCTTTTCGGATTCTCCAACTTCAATTGCTTTAGACGGTTTGCTAAATCGTTGGGCAACATGCGGTACAAGCAAAAAGACTGAGGATAAAACTATCAGCACTATCAGCCCATTCCGTTCACTTCGAGAATAATAAAAGTAGTCTATTAAAAACTTTCTCATTGTATGCTGGCTTTACAAAGCATAGGTTTTAAAATCATTGACAAAATATAATTTTGTTCAAAATTTGTGAACCCAAGCTCCTTTTTCTGCTACATCATAATAATTAATATTTAAAGCTTCACACTCTTTTTTCCATTTTTCGACTACCCACTTTTTATTAGAAGTATCGAAAATGAGTTGCTGAAAAGCAAATATTTGTGTCAAATCTTGTATATTTAATTGCGGGCTTTCCCGTATTATTATGTAGTTGCAAGACAAAGATAAACCCTTTTTAGGCATCTTGTCAAGTATCACCACCTTCAAGGTATCTATCAACATACACCCATTGTGGTATATAATATTATTTTTATTAAAATATATGTTAAAATTAAATGTCATTAAATTATTAATTTTCAATGTGTTGTGAAGGTTTGAGGAAGCGAATTTTATTTTGTTTTCAAGGGTAAAATTATTTGAAAATTTTTTAAAAAAACTATAACATTTTTTTTCAACTGTGACATCTACAAGCGAATATTGGGGTATATGGTACACTATAATGTACCGATTGCCTTCATTTTTAAGGGCACTGAAAGCATAAAAAGCACATAAAAATGTGATTATACTGAGGGGGTAAAATAAAAGCCTAAGTTGCCGTTTTGCTATGGCTTTTGATACTTCAAAAATTGTGACATAGACTAAGACAACAACCCCTAAAGAAAGGCTAAATCCATCAATTAAGTTGAAGGGTAGCTTTTGGATTGTAAACACTAAATTGTTCATAAGCCAAAGTAAGCCAAATAAAATTTTGCCTATAACATAACCTATTAAGGGTATTTTATTGAAAATAAAGAGAATGACACCCACTATTAAAGCAGCATCTGCGACTATGCCGACAAGCAAACCCGACAACCAAAACCATGTTGGAAACTGATGGAAATAGTACAGTGCAATCGGTGTCACCATCAGTTGGGCTGCCAAACCTATTGATATATTACCCCAAACTTGATTGAACAAATTGTTTTTGAAAATCAGCAATTTCTTGAATTTGTCCGTAAAAATAGCTATACCTACTACGGCGGCATAAGATAGTTGAAAACCAATATCCATAAGCCAGTAGGGATTCCAAAGGAGCAGGGCAAAGGCAGACACAGCTAAAATGTTGAAAATATTCACCTGTCTTCGCATAGTTTGACCAATAGCTATAAAACTTGCCATGACAGCTGCTCTTAGTACACTTGTACCCAAACCCACTATCAAGGTAAATAGAACGATAATGAGAATTAAAACCACTGTTTTCGCCCATCGCCATTGTCTATTGCCTGATTTGTAAAGATTTAAAAATCGCTCGAATAACTTGAAAATCAATAATATGTGCATGCCTGAAATAGCCAATATATGCATTGCACCGCTTTCAATATAGGCATTCCGTATATCTTCTGAAATAGCTTCTTTGCTGCCCATCAACAAGGCTGACCCTACTATCCATTCTTTGCCCTCACCTAAATATTCTTTCAATAATGAAATAAAATAGCGTTGCCAACGCTGTGCAAGCCCAATGATAGGATTGCCTTGATTGTGAGCCACTATATTAAAGGCAGAAGAATCTATAAAACCTTGATAATGAATGTTTTGGAAATGCCAATATTGTTGAAAATCTGTAGCATAAGGGTTTTTAGGCGGCTCTATGGCTTTGATTCTTGTATTTAAAATAACAAGATCGCCATATTGTAGGGATGAGGTTAAAGTGCTTGAAGTATCTTTTCTCAAATATATCAACAGATTGCCAGAGGCTTCATGAAGTGAATCAACGGTTGTCCCCATTTTTTTCACAGATAAGGTAAGCCGTTGATGATGGTTTTTTTCTGTTTTATCTGCTACCACACCTATTATATAGGCATCTTTATTTGATAAATTTAAATGTTGAAAATGTTGAACAGCATTCAATTCATTTTTATAAAAAACAGAAACATACCCGAAAGAAAATAAAGAGATACTGAGGGGTATGCCAAATAGCCACCGCCAACCAAAAGGCATTTTGAAAATGCTCAATAGAATAACACAGAAAACTGAAATAAAAAGCAGAGAATTGGCAATCGCAATGGGAATGGATTGCCAAAAAATAGCTGTCAAAATCCCCAATGTAAAGGGGATAATGAGCCGAACGAAGGGCATTTCACGCCAATTCATGTTTTTCTAATTATTTTGAGGATACAAAAATGCCGTTTCATCTACACCCATTTCAGACAACAGTTGGTGCAAGGCTTTTACAAAAGCGGGCATATTGTCTTGTCCAACGATGATTTCATTGGTGTCATTATTGATTTTATTTTCTTTGATAATCAAATATTTGGGTCCTTGCTCAGATTTGAGTATATCAAAAAAATAGGTACGATTGCTACAATGGAGCAGGACGCTTTTTAGTTTGGCATCATCTATCATAGAATTTGAATTTTCTCTTTTAGTATACGTATGAATAAGTTTGGTTTTTATTTATTTTTAGCAAATGTACCCTCTTTGTTTCGCCAAACAAATTTTAACCAATGGTATTTTTTGAAATTTTAATTTTCAAATACGCTTATTTTATATTTTTAATCTTGTTTCCCAACATAAATATTTTGACAAGATTCGCATTTTGCTTTTTTAGTTCTTTCAAAAAATACATCGACACGTCCCATCATGATACCTGCCCAACCAACTTGATTGACGATAACAGGTTGATTATCAAGGTTTTTCAAAATATCGGGTTTGTCTAAAAACGTGTGGGTATGCCCACCTATAATGAGGTCAATATTATGGCTATTAGTCGCTAATTTCACATCATCTATTTTAGCATCCTTATATTTATAGCCCAGATGTGAAAGGCAAATTACATAATCACATTTTTCATCCTGTTTCAAAAATGTCGCTGTTTTGTTTGCACTACTGAGGGGGTCTTTATAGACTGTTTCTTTATAAAGATTTTGTGCTACAAGCCCTTTCAATTCAATACCGACACCAAAAACGCCAATTTTAATACCTTGTTTTTTGAAAATTTTGTGAGACTCTACATGGCTTTTCATCACGGTGTTTGAAAAATCGTAATTGGCATTGAGTAGCGGGAAAGTGGCATTTTTCAATTGTGTCACAAGGTTATTCATACCTGCGTCAAAATCATGGTTGCCAATTGTTGCGGCATCATAACCCATTTCAGACATAAGTTTCATTTCAATTTCCCCATTGTAAAAATTAAAATAAGGTGTGCCTTGAAATATATCACCCGCATCTAAAAGCAAGATATTTTTTTCCTGTGCCCGTATCTTTTTTATCAAAGCAGCCCGTTTAGCAACACCGCCTAACCCTTGATTGCTCGTTCCATCCATCGGGAAAGGATCAATACGGCTGTGCACGTCGTTGGTGTGCAATATTGTTAATTTAACCATTTCAGAGGGCATACCCGCTAAGGCTTCAAGTGGAAAACCGTTTGCGCCGAGTAATATTGCGCTTGTTCCTATATTCTTTAAAAAATAACGACGATTCATATGTTATTGGTTAGTGGTTAGTGGTTATTCACTCACGAATAACCACTACCGATTTAAGATTTCAATTCTTTTATCAATTTCAGCATCTAACATTTTACCTTCTTTTGTTTCCCGTTCAACGCCTTCGATGAAAGCGTCGCGCATAAGTTTGTTGAGATTTTCAGTTTTAGCATTTTTCAGAAAATCTGCGTTGTCGCCACCTGTTGCTATATAGTCTGAAACGCAAAAAGTATAAGCTCGCCCCCCCCTCAGTATTTCACCACCCACAAGGATATTTTCCGCTTTTCCGTTACGGATTTTGAAACTGGCGCCCGCAATGGGCCAGCCGCCTCTTGGGGATATGTGGTTAAAAAATTGAGCTACCCCTGCGCTATCAAGGGTTAGCACGACGAGGGCATTGTCAAAAGGCATCAATTCATACATTTTACC
>JAYUQN010000773.1:0-3030 GCA_043756725.1 Saprospiraceae bacterium | reverse complement strand
CTTTATCATCGCTTGGGAGCTGCTTATTTCAACAATGATTTGGAGTTGAAAGCCCTCCCTGTTTATGAAAAAGCCTTAGAAATAAGGCGTAAAGTATTAGCACCCGACCATTTTGATGTGTCTAAAACGCTGCAAGGTTACGGACGCACCTTAGCCCGCGTTAGACGTGGCGAAGAAGGGCTGCCTTTATTGGCTGAAAATTTGAAAATTCGCCAAGCTATTTTCCCCCCTCAATCCGATTCTATTGCCGAAGCCTTGATGATATATGGGGGTGGCTGCAACGAAGCAGGCGATTATGACAAAGCCATAACGCATATTCAACAAGCCATAAATATTTTTCAAAGCAATAAAAGAGATTCCAGCCGTTGGGCTTATGCGTTTCAATATCTCGGTATTTCATATACTTATACCAAAGAGTATGAAAAAGCCATCGAAAATTATAGGCAAAGCGTCAAATTGATGGAACTCATAGACGATACCAAAGGCGTAAGTGAATCCAGCCACAATATCGGCTATGTGTTAATGGAACAAAAGCAATATGCAAACGCCCTACCCTACCTTGAAAAAGCCTATAAACTCTATCCTCATAGCGAATATTTGAACAACCTTGCCCAAGCCCATTTACACCTAAAACAATACACTAAAGCCCATCAATATATCAACCAATCGCTTGATTTTGCTCAAAAAAATCAAAGCCTTTGCTATCTCTACATTCCCCGAATTTACATAACCTTAGGCGATATTTTCACAGGTGAAAATAAGCCCCTTGATGCCCTAAGTTCTTATAATCAAGCCTTACAATTGTTTTTAAACGACAGTATTTCCATAAAATCCGAAGGGACTCCTATGGAGAAAGACCCCCTCAGTATAACTCCCTTCTTAGGGGCTGGGGGTTTGGCAAGTTGCCGACCCGATGTTTTAAAGGTTTTAAGACAAAAAAGCATACCCCTCAGTATTTTATATAAAAAAACGCAAGACACCCTTTATTTGAAACAACTATTACACAATTACCGCTTATGTGAAACTCTTGTCCACGATATGCTCACAAGTTTCACCGAAGAAAACAGCCGCTTTTTTTGGAGCGATAATGTGAAAGACATCTATGAAAACGGTATAAAAACCGCTCTCAAACTACACGATTATGACGCTGCCCTCGCCTTTGCCGAAAGTAGCAAAGCCTTCAATCTGTTGAGTGAAATACAAAATAACAGAGCAAAACGCTTCGGTGGCGTACCCGATACGCTCCTCGCCCGAGAGCGTGGACTAAAATCCACGATTGCATTTTGGCAAAAAATCGCCCTCGACCCTGCTACCGATAGCAACCGCATAGCCCAGTCCCGCAATGGTCTGTTTCAAGCAAAACAAGATTTTGAAGCTTTTCAGAAGCAATTGGAGAAAAATTATCCGAAATATTATAATTTAAAATCGCCGCCGCCCCCCCTCAGTATCTCAGCCGTTCAAGCCACTTTGAGCGATGATATGATGGCTATTGAGTATTTTTTAGGCGATTCCTCGCTTTTTACCTTTGCTTTCAGTAAAACGTTTAGTCAAGTTTTTGAGCAACCCGTCACACCCGATTTGTTTCAAAACATCGCCGATTTAAGGCGTTCCACCAGTGATTATAAGTTTATTAAAAACCAACCCGATTCTGCCCAAATGTTTTACCTGCGCAGTGCAAGGGCTTTGTATAAAACACTGTTGGATACCCCTCTCAGTATATTTCAGATTTCAAGTGTCAGATTTCAGAATGGCGTTAATAATCAAAAATCAAAAATCAAAAACCCAAAATCTGATATAAAACGGCTTCGCATTATTTCAGATGGGGCTTTAGGCTATATCCCTTTCGATATGCTTTTGACAGCCGATGCCACGTCTTGGCGGGGTGAAAATACACCCTGGCTTTTGCAGAAAATGGCGGTGAGTTATGCCTATTCCAATCGTTTTTTAAGTGCTGAAAACCAAACCGTGTCAGATGATTTTGGAGGCTTTGGCATCAGCTATGACAAAGACAAGTTTTATTTCAGTGAAGCAGAAAAGCAAAATGAAAAAGTCTCCGCTTTGCAATACACCGTAGGCGAAGTGCAAAGCATAAAATCCCTATTAGGTGGCAACGAATGGCTTGATAAAGCCGCTACTAAAAAGGCTTTTACAGACAATGCCCCTAAAAAAAGCATTTTGCACTTAGCCATGCACGGCTTTTTAGATACCCACGACCCACTCAATTCAGGTTTGATTTTCAGCCGTGAAACACCTACCGATACCACCAATTACCTAACTGGCTACGACCTTTACGCTACCCAACTCGAAGCCAAATTAGGCGTTTTAAGTGCTTGCAACACAGGCGATGGGCAGCTCAAAGGACGTGAAGGCATTATGAGTCTCGCCCGTTCTTTCGCCTTCGCAGGCTGTGAAAGTCTGGTGATGAGCCTTTGGAGTGTGCCCGATAAGACCACTTCGGATATCATGGTGAAATTTTATGAAAACCTCAAACAAGGGCAACCAAAAGATATTGCCTTACAAAATGCCAAATTATTTCACCTTAAAAATGCAGAACCGTCTCGGAGAGTGCCTAATAATTGGGCAGCGATGGTGGTCATTGGTAATGTGGAGGCTTTGACTTGGGATAATGGGGGATTTGTGGTTATGGCTTGGGGGTTGGGTACGCTGGTATTAGCTATGGGTATATTTCATTTAATTAAAAAGAAAAATTAAAAAATAGATTTAGAATGTTATGCCAAAGGCAGTATCAGTTCAAACTATACTTTTTATCATTTATACAATGATACTAGTGCAACAAGAATGAATCAAATAGGTATATTTGTTAAGAAAATGTTAACTTAAAAACTCCAAAAACCTATAAATACGCTTATTTAACATTTTTTTTAACAAAATTTCATCGCAATTGCATACAATTATGCTTGTTTGGGAAACCCTATTTATTTCATTCTTGTTGCACTAGCCATTCCTACAAACAGGGGTATTTTAGGTACATTTTAATTGTTATAACATAAATATATGTTTAAAATAAAT
>JAYUQN010000772.1:0-3031 GCA_043756725.1 Saprospiraceae bacterium | reverse complement strand
CAACAGACCCATAATTTGGAATGTACTGTGTCAAATCAAGTGTAGTACCTGCACATACCCTTACATCTCTACCAAAATAAACAGGTTTTAGATTAATGGTAATCTGAACCGAAACGGTATCATAACAAGGTGCAGCACTCCCTGCCTTTCGTATCCAAATAGTCGTTGTGCCGATTACCGAAATGGTGAGATTAGCACCTATGAGGGGACTAGCACCCGTGACAGCATTCGCAGCGGTGGCGTGATAGGTCAATGGATTATTAACACTACTCACGTCCGTGACAACAATACTTGTGAGATTTATAGTACTGGGCGCACAGACAGATGGAGGATTGGATGCTACTAAATTGGGTGTAATACAACCACACGTGGGTGTCGTTACCCTTACTGTATCTCGACAACCATTCACGGTTAATACAAAAAAATAAGAACCCGGTAAACTCATATTGGCAGCTAATCCAGCCGTTGATATGGTAGCTGCCGCAAGGGTAGGTTGAGATAGCACTGTCCAAGTACCGCTTTGATTGAAATTATAAATTGATTGAGCTATTCCACCCTCACAGACCAAAGCAACATCATTACCAGCATTGGGTTTTGGGGTCACTGTTATCACAACTTGTGCAGTTGCTCTACATCCACTACTGTTTTGCCCTTCTATAAAATAGGTTGTTGTGACAGTAGGGCTGACAATGGGGTTAACTACAGGTCCTGTTAAAGAACCTTGATGCCATATAGGATTGACTATTGGTCCACCCCCTATCAAATTGTTCAAATTGGCAGATGCTCCAGCACATATTGTTAAAGCACCATTAGTGAGTCTAAGTGCAGGATTAATGGTTATCACAACCGAAACCGTATCATAACAAGCTGTTGTACTACCCGCTTTTCGTATCCAAATAGTCGTTGTGCCGACTGTTGAAATTGTGAGAGCCGCACCAGTGAGGGCACCAGCACCCGTTACAGCACTTGCTGCGGTGGTGTGATAAGTCACTGGATTGGTGATATTATTGGCATCGCCAACAACAATATTGGCTAAATTGATGGTAGTGGGCGCACAAACCGATGCTGGACTCGTGGCAGTTAAATTTGGCGGTACACAAGCACAAGCCCCCGCTTGTTGCCATGCACTTGCTTGTGACGTGAACGTTGTGGGCGTAATGAGGTCATAAAAATTAACTAATGGCAGCACAGGCGATTGGTATCCCGCTGTGAGAGTTGCAATTTGAAAAGGGCTTTGTTTCGTCATGCACGAAGTGGTTATATCCAATTCACTTACAGACATAAAACCATCATTCCCTCCAAAACCATTTATCACAGGAATACGCCCATCGGCATACGCCAATTTGCCATTTGAAAGCACCGTTGTTGAGCCTCCTACAAAAGATGTTTCACCATTGTCTAAGTATTTGACAGATAGTAAAGTAACGACATTGTTCACATCGCTGAATCTACAAATAACGACTCGTGGTAATGTACCAATAGTTCGCCTTCCCGTAACAATAATATCAGAACTAACAGGGTCAACCGCCACTTGGCTAATGGCAGTCAATCCAGCAAGGGTTCTTTCCCAAGTGGGTAAAAAACTAGCATTGAATTTTGACAAATGCGGCACACCCGCCCCATTGGTACTTGCTAGATAGATAGAACCATTGGCGACCGTAGCCATATCCATATTCGTAAAGGTGTTATTCAAAAGCCCACTTGTGAGTGTACCCGCATTGTTCATTTTGTAAATAACACCCAAAGTTCCTCTTTTACCACATATCAGCATATCGCCATTTGGCAAGGCTTCTAAGTCATTGGAAAAATTGCCGACTTCCGTTGTGGCATAATGTTTTTTCCAGTTAAAAGCACCCGCTTCATTGAGGTTGAACAAAACAGTATTAAAGCCCGCTCCTACGGTATGTTTTCCCACAGCATAGTATGGAAAAGTCGCATTGAGGGGTACAGGGTTTCTGACAATTTTACTGATAGTTTCTTGTCCAGGATACTCAAAAAATCTTGTCCATGTTAAACTACCTGTGGGTGTGATAAGCCCGAAAATACTTTGATTATTCCCTCCGCCACCTACAGACTCTCCCACAAACAAAAGATTGCCTGTCGGTGTCACAATTGCATCATTCAAAACCATATTCAGAATGCGAGTGGTCCACAGCAAAGTACCATTGGCATCTACACGGCTCACTGTTCCATGTTCATCGGAGCGAGCACCTGTTAGGTTTTCTGTGCCTAAAACATAGTAATTGGAGCCATCTTGTACAACTTTTTTGTAGGTGTTGGTACCAGTAGTACCATAGATGCGTTGAAAATTTTGTGCGGGAGCGAGTGTCGTTAAAAATAAAAACAACAGCACAAAAAGCCCTTGTAGCGGAATGCTAATAGCCGTTTTTAAAGCCCTTTTAACTTTAAAAACAGCCGCTCCTAATTTTGTTAAAGAAAGTACATGATTGTTCATTGGTAGATTGTTTTAAGATGAAATTTTGAAATCACACCCGCAATTTCACCCAAATATTAACAAACTTATTGCTCCAATTGAAATTCGGTTAACAATACCTCATATTCGGTCGGTATGGATTGACATTCGGTAAAAATTACCCCCCACAGTATTTGTACATATATCACATTAAAAGTGTAGTTTTGCCTTTAAAAATAGTTAGATGGAAAAGAGTTTTAATATAACGGGTAGGTGTTTTCCTAAAGAGCATTACATGGCTGATGTCTCAAAAAAAATGGAAATAACTGTAAAAATGGTGGAAAAAGGGGCTTATTTCATCATCAATCGCCCACGGCAATATGGGAAAACAACCACTTTGCACCACATCGCCAATACGCTGATTGATTCAGGTAAGTACATAGGTTTTAATACCAGCTTTGAAGGTATCGGAGATGATATATTTAGGACAGAGGAGGAGTTTGTGCCTGGGTTTGTGCGCCTTTTAGCGACCAATGCAAAGACCTATTCCCCTGATATGGTAACTTGGTTGAAAGACGCTGTACCAACCGTCAATGGATTAGATGATTTATCTGATTT
>JAYUQN010000771.1:0-3031 GCA_043756725.1 Saprospiraceae bacterium | reverse complement strand
GGGTATGAAATCAGTTTGAATACTATGTCGAAACTCTATCGCATGATTGCTCATGTACATGGACAGCTATTGAATGTCAATACTTTATCTTCTTCTCTGGGTGTATCTAACCCAACTGTTAACAAATATTTAGATTTACTCGAAGGCGGTTTTTTGATACACCGTTTAGAGCCTTATTATATCAATCTTGGCAAACGGCTTATCAAGTCACCTAAAATTTACTTTAGAGATACAGGTATTTTGCATCAATTAGCCAATATTTCAAATTTTGAAGATTTACAAGGCAATCCGCTGTTGGGCGCGTCATGGGAGGGTTATGTCATCGAACAAATACGTCGAGTGACTGAAAACAACTGGCAGTATTATTTTTACAGAACAGTTGTTGGGGCAGAAGTTGATTTAATGCTTATAAGTCCGAACGGTAGAATAGTCTGTATTGAAATAAAATACTCGCTGTCTCCTACTCTATCAAAAGGTTTTTATCAAAGTGTGGAAGATTTAAAACCCCATTTTCAGTATGTTATTGTTCCTTCAGGAGAGTCTTATTTTTTAAATGATAAATTAAAAGTGTGCGGACTTTCTACTTTTTTGAAAGAAGAATTAGCGGTTATTTTAACGTAGTTGCGAATAAATCCGCAACTACAGGGAACTTCGTAAAGTCAACTGAAAAGCATTTTCAATATGCACTTTTTCACTACTCAAAATCAAAGCCGCAGCACTATTGCCCATCGCCTTAAAATCTGTTGAAACCGTGGTTAAACCATTGAGAATGAAACGTTTAAGCGGTGTTTCGTTGTAGGAAATTATACCTACTTGTTTGCCCAATTCAAAACCTTGCTCGATGGTTTTTTCAATTAAAATAACCAAATCTTCTTCCACCAAATTGAGGTAAGCGACCCCCTCAGTAATCGGCTCATTTTCAACGTTTGAAATGACTTGATAGTCGAAAGCAAAGTCTCTACAAAAATGGGTAAAACCTTTCACAATCTCTTGTGGATAATAACTGCCTTCGGGGAAAATGATTTTTAATTGTGTATATTTTGAGAGTTGTTCCTTTGCCTGTTCAAGCGCATTGTAAATATCTTTTTCAAAATTTTCATAGACAGCCGCATACGTACCCGTAATTTGTGGGGCAATTTTATCCAATAAAATCAGCTTTTCTTTAGGGAGTGTATTGATGATTTCATACGCTTTTTCCACACTATCCGCAAAATGAGGAATGACGACAAGGTGTGTATAATCAGGTTTTCTGTTTTCAATTAAGCGTCTAAAAAGGCTGAAATCGTTGTTATAGACATAAAAATCTATGGCGGCTTGCTCACCTAAAGCCACAACAAAGGCATCATAAATGATTTTTTTGTGTGCGCTTAGTTTATTGAAAAGGAGGAAAATTTTAAGGTTTTGGGTGTAATCCGTGTTTTTAATGAAATACCCTTTGCCGGGTACGGAATCCAAAACGCCCATTTTACGCAAGTGGCTGTACCCTCGTTCAGTCGTCACCCGAGCAATATCAAACATGGCACTTATTTCATTGATAGAAGGCATCATATCGCCTTTTTTGATGGCATTTTGCTGAATCCCTTTCAGCACCGAGTTTGCCAATTGCTGGTATTTGGGTGTGGCTGAAAATTCGTCTATATTTATAACATCTATGATTTTCGATTTTTTCATGGTGTAAAGATACGGAATTTTACCCCCTCAGTATTTACAAAAAAAATAGTTGACAACAGGTTTCACGCTGCTGCCAACTATTTGTTGTACAAGTGTCAAAAATTACTTACTCACAGTAGCGGCTCTAAAGCCACCGAAATAATATTGAACGCCTACGGAAAAATCTACGGCGCTCGTCCATGTTTTAGAAACTCTTTTGATGCCTTGAACGTCGATTTCACTGTTGCTTTTTGCAAAATTGTATTTAACTAAAGCTTCGAGAGCTATCCCATTATTAGAATAGATGGTGAAACCCGGACCGACGCCAATAGTGAGCAAACTGTTGTCAATAGATTGAGTTTTACTATCGGCTGTAAATTGGTTTTTTGAATTTCCAAAACCGACAGTCGTTCCTATAAAAAACGCTTTATCTTCGCCAGTAGGAATAAAATAACGAACGAACGGTCCAAAAAGAACATTGTTGTTATTAGATTCTTGCGGTGCGCTCGTACCGCCGCTTAAATCAACACCTGTGCTGCTCGTTGTTCTTAGCCAATCCATACCGATGCCCATAACAAAGTTATTCGTAAAAAAGTATCCGATAGCGGGTGACAAATTGAATTGAGAAGAACTACCCCCGTCTCCTTTAATAGACCCCGTTGCAGATTGGACATCTACGGATGATTTAGCCGTTGAAAAGCCAATACGTGAACCGATGACAAAATTGCCACCTTGGGTAGGTGAAGAAACCGTTTGTTGTGCTGCTAATGCGAAAGTGAACATTAGTAATGTCCATGAAGTGAGTAATTTTTTCATAACTTTTAATTAATTATTTTTATGATTATAAAATTTGTTTGTATAAAAGAGCGAGAATCGCTGACACTTTTTGCATTTAAATCTGATTGATTATTATAATTTATTTTTGTTGTGATATAATTATAATGCAAAAGTGTAGGCACTATGAACAAGAAGTATTATACAATATTTTTTTTATGTTACATCATTCACATATTTTGGGGTAAAAAGTGCCTTATTTGTTGTATCTACAAAATTAAGTTAGGGAATTATTGAATTTTAACAATAAAATTACTGATATGGGTGAAAAAAATACCCCCTCAGTATTTCACCACTTCGGAGGTATTTTTTATACAGAATGGTCTTAAAAACGCACCCATTTTGATATAGTCAAATCTTCTTTAACTATCCATCTATTTATCACTTTCATTTCAGCATCGGATGGCAGTCTGTTGCATTTGCCCCGAATTTGAACGATGGTGTTAGTAGGCATACTCACTTCAAGGGTCAAAAGGTTATTTTTTTCACCGAAGCCCTCTTGCAGCATCATTGACCAAATAGACGTGTGCCCTAAAACGCAAGCATG
>JAYUQN010000770.1:0-3035 GCA_043756725.1 Saprospiraceae bacterium | reverse complement strand
GGAATTCCTGTTGAAATGCACTTATACCCAAAAGGCGGACACGGCTTCGGTATGAATAACCCTACTACAGAAGACAAATGGTTTGAGCGTTTGTTAAATTGGTTGAAAAACATATAGCAACCCGTAGCAACCCGTAGCAACCCGTAGCAACCCGTAGCTTCGGCTTTAGCCGAACCCGTAGCTTCGCATTTATACGAATCCGTATCAACGGCTTCAGCCGTTGGGTAATTTAACAAATACACCAACGGCTAAAGCCGTTGAAACGAGTTCGCATAAATGCGAAGCTACGTTAATTTTCTATTTTGTCGAAAATAAACGCCGTATTTCATGAAAATGAGGAGGAGCGTTGTAACTTACCCAAGTTTTGCAAAAAAAATTCCTTCGGATTAAAGTTAACCTACCAAGCTATCAAACATTTTAAAAATATAAGCTCTTTCAATGATGAAAAAAACAACGCTTTTGAGTTTCGTTTTAATGCTTTTGGCTGCGCTCTCTTTTGCTCAAACCAAACGCATTCTGGTTTTTTCTAAAACTACAGGTTATCGCCATACTTCTATCAAAGCGGGAAAACCCTTTTTTTTAGAATTGGGTAAAAAGCAAAATATTGTGGTGGATACTACCGAAAATGCTGCCCTTTTCACCGAAGACAATCTGAAAAAGTACAATGCGGTGGTCTTTTTAAATACCACAGGCGATGTGCTTGACCCCATTCAGCAGTCCGATTTCGAACGCTATATCCAAGCAGGCGGCGGCTATATGGGCGTTCATGCGGCTTCGGATACGGAATATAACTGGCCTTGGTACAATGATTTGATGGGCGGTTATTTCGCCAGTCACCCGGGCAATCCGAACGTTCAGAAGGGTAAAATGATTACGATGGATAAAAATCATCCATCCACAGCCCATTTGCCAGAGACTTTTGAGCACACAGATGAGTTTTACGATTTCAAATCTTTGAAAACGGATATTCTCAAATTCCTCGTAAAAGTGGATGAAACGAGCTATAAAGATGGTAAAATGGGCGATTTTCACCCTATGGCTTGGTATCATGAATTTGATGGTGGCAAGTCTTTTTATACCAATTATGGGTATACAGACGAAACTTTCAGCGAACCTTTAATGACCGAACATCTTTGGGGCGGCTTAAAATCTGTTTTAGCCGAAAAATTAGATTACTCAAAAGTGCGTACCCAACGTGCGCCAGAAGAAAATCGTTTTGAGCGCACAACTTTAACGAATAACCTCAACGAGCCTACCGAATTGGCAACAATGCCCAACGGAAAAGTCATTTTTGTGGAGCGCAAAGGAAAGGTGAAGGTCTATAATCCACTCACAGGCATCACCAAATTGGTAGGTCAAATGCCCGTTTATATCAAGTTTGAATATGGTTTAATGGGTGTGGGTGTGGATCCAAATTTCACAAAAAACAATTGGATTTACTTGTTTTACACGCCCGATGAAAGCCGTGAAGACACAAAAGACCAGTTTTTATCCCGTTTTGTCTATGACAATGAGCGGGATACGGTGGTTATGAGCAGCGAAAAAGTGGTCTTGCGCTATCCTGTGAAACGTGTTGAATGTTGTCACACAGGCGGTTCGATTGATTGGGATAAAGAGGGTAATTTATACCTGTCAAGCGGCGATGATACCAACCCCTTTGCTTCGGATGGCTTCGCGCCGATAGATTTTCAACCGGGTCGTGAAGGCTGGGATGGTCTTCGTGCCCCCGGTAGCACCAACGATTTGCGTGGTAAAATCATGCGGATAAAACCAACCGACGATGGTTCTTACACGATACCCAAAGGCAATCTTTTTCCAGAAGGCACAGCCAATACACGCCCCGAAATATACATTATGGGTTGCCGCAATCCTTATCGCATTGCGGTTGATAAAAGAACAGGCTTTGTTTATTGGGGTGATGTGGGTCCCGATGCAGGTAAACCCAAAGCAGACCGAGGACCCGATGGTTTGGTAGAATTTAACCAAGCCCGCAAACCCGGTTTTTATGGCTGGCCCCTTTTCACAGGCGATAATAAGGCGTATAACAAATATGATTTTGCGACAAAAACGGCGGGTGAAAAATTTGACCCGAAAGCACCCGTCAATGAATCACCTAATAATACAGGTTTGAAATTGCTGCCACCTGCCCAACCTGCTTGGATTTGGTATGGCTATGGCGAGTCAAAAGAGTTTCCCTGGGTCGGCACAGGCGGTGCAAACCCGATGGCGGGTCCCGTTTATTATTCAGGAGATTATAAAAATTCGCCGAATAAATTCCCCAATTATTTTGATAATAAATTCTTCGCCTACGAGTGGATGCGGGATTGGGTTTACTTAGTTTCATTGGATAAAAACGGCAATAATATAGGCGCAGAACGTTTCTTGCCGAATGAAAAATTTTATCACCCAATGGATATGACTTTTGCAGATGATGGCACTTTATATGTCTTAGATTATGGCATGCAATGGTTCGCTCAAAATGAGGAAGCGACCTTATCTCGCATTACTTTTAATGCAGGAAACCGCAAGCCTGTGGTGAAATTGTCAAGCGACAAAAAAGTAGGCGCCACGCCTTTGACGGTTCAGTTTTCATCAACTGGCACGTTTGACCATGATAAGGATGCCCTCAAGTATTCATGGAATTTTGGCGGTGCAGCCCCCCTCAGTAATTTGCCCAATCCAAAGGTAAAATTTACAAAAGCGGGTGAATACAATGTCGTTTTAACGGTAACAGACGCTGCGGGCAATAAAAACACATCCAGTTCCATCATAAAGGTAGGTAATGCTGAGCCACAAGTCAATATTGTGGTCAATAGTAACAAGTCCTTTTTCTTTGATGATAACAAAATAAAGTATGCCGTAGCGGTGAAAGATAAGGAAGATGGCATGGTTGGGAAAGGCATTTCAGCCGAAGATGTGGTGGTCAATATCAGCTATTTAGAAGGTTATGATAAAACAATGTTGGAGCAAGGACATCGTTCAAATATCAACCTTTCTGTTGGCAAACGCTTGATGGATTTATCAGATTGCAAAGC
>JAYUQN010000769.1:0-3041 GCA_043756725.1 Saprospiraceae bacterium | reverse complement strand
GTGTCGCTGATATCATAGCGTGTATCATACAAAGAGGTCTGTGAAACATATAGCCCGGGATAGGGGTCGCTTGCTTTTTGAATAATATGTTTACCGCTGGCATCAGTCACCACACCCACCCATTGCCCATTGTTTTTTGCATTTTCATTAAAATCCAAACCCGTATCGTTGGGTCCATAAGCCCTCGGCGAGCCGTCGGCATCAATGGCAAACTTAGCCCGGTAAAAAATAGCACCAGAAGGATGTTTAAAAACCTTAAAATTTTGAATCGTGGTCAGCAATGTGTCGCCACATGTATCTTCTGATGCTTTTTTACACGTGGTGAAAGAAAGTGAAGCCCCTAAAAACAAGGCGATAGCGATGCTTTTCATACGTTTTTAATTTTTAATGAAAAATAAAAAAAAAGGCAGTACCACTGTACCGCCTCCAACTAAAAACCAATTAATTATCAAACATTAAATCTTTATTTGAAGTATGAAGTATGAAGTATGATGTATGAAGTATGAAGTATGATGTATGATGTATGATGTGTAATATATTTCGTACATCATACATCATACTTCATACTTCATACTTCATACTTCATACTTCATACTTCATACACCATACTTCATACTTCATACTTCAATTATGCTGCTTCTAAAATATAGTCGCATTGTAGCCTTTCCAACTCATTTTCAAGAATGGGCGTGAAAAGATCAATGGTTTTATCAATATGAGTTAAAATTTCTTTAAGTTTTGGTTGCGAATAATCAAAAATAGAACGTTCTAAGTCTTTCAATTGAGCTTCTATTTGGGTTAAACCGACCATTGAAAAAGCGGGCTTAAGGCGATGCGCTTTATCGCGGATTGCCATGCGGTTATTGTTGTCCCATAAAGTCCAAATATCCTCCCATTGAGAGAGGGATTCTTCTAAAAAAGTTTCAAACATCATAGCAGCATGTTCGGTATCATTGCCATAAAGCTCTTTTAGATGTAAAGCATTGAGTTTTTTATCAAAATCAAAGGCTTCAATTTGAAAAGTTTTATCAAAATGAAATGCCATTTTTTCAAAAACCATGACCCGTTCCAAGCGATTGATTAAACCCTCAGCGTTGAGGGGTTTGGGCAATACATCGTCCATATCACTCGCTATTTGGCGTTCCCGTTCTGCTTCACCGGCTGTCATGCCGACAATAGCTGTGTGCCGATTGATATTCAAGGTATTGCGGGTCTGAAAGGCTATTTCAAAACCGTCAATATCGGGCATTTGAAGGTCTATTAAAATGAGGTCGAAAAGCTGAATGGGTATCAACTCTAAGGCTTCTTTCCCATTTTTTGCTGTTAAAATTTGGGCGCCACTTTGTTTCATCAAAGTCGTAAGGTATTTCATATACACCTCATCGTCGTCGGCAATCAGTATTCGTTTATTCTTCAAGACTGTCATGTTAAATTTATTTAATTTCTGTGTAGATTTGTTTGTAGATATTTTATAAGGTAGTGAAAAAGTGAAACGTGTGCCTTGTGATAAGGTGCTTTCAACGGCAATCGTACTGCCTTGCTTCTCCACCAATTCTTTTACGATTGCCAAGCCAATGCCATAGCCGTTAGAATTAAATTTTGTAAAACGCTGAAAAATAGTTTCCAGATTTTGAGCTTCAATGCCCCTACCCGTGTCTATCACTTCAAAAATCAAACTTGCCTCTTTGGATGTTATCTTGTCCGTTTTCACGTGTACTTCTATGCTGCCCGATTCTGTAAATTTACCAGCATTGCTAAGCAAGTTAGTCAATATACGATTGAGTACCGTTTTGTCTCCTTTAACCGCCGCAGGTATTCTGTTTTCAATAATCAACCGTGTGGTAATCGGTTTTTCTTGAATGGTAAAACGGAACGTATCGACAATGTCTTCCAATGTTTCACGAATGCTGAAAGAGGCTATTCGGGGTGGTACTTCCTCACGCAATGGATTTTTCGATTGTTCCAATACTTGAGCCATCATTACGCTTAGCTCTTCTGCCGATCTTTTTAGCAAATGCACGATTTCAGCTTGCTCGATACTGAGGGGGGTGGTTTCCAGCAAAGACGACATACACATCACACCGTTTGCCAGTGTTTTCATGTCGTGGCTTGACCCTGCAATTGCACCGTTGTTTGGCAACGCCTCAATTGCTTTTAACATAATTTTTTATTGCTTATAGTTTTGTGATATAAAAGACTTAAAAAGTATGAAGTATGAAGTATTAGGTTTTGGCAAAACATTTTTTTTTTTAAATAGTAGGTCAAAACCTAATACTTCACACTTCATACTTCATACCTCATACATAAAATTAGGGTATCAATATCTTAGTTGCCATTTTGCCTTTGGCAGTTGTCAATGAAACGAAATAAAAACCAGATTTTAAGTTTGTCAAATCTAAAGGCATACGGTTATCGCCTTTTGCAAAATCTTGAATTGTTTCTAAAACCGTTTGCCCTTGTGTATTGGTGATGGTTAAAATACCTTTACTGCGCTCTGGTAAATTGAATGCGATATCCGTGCGTCCAAAAGCGGGATTTGGGAAAGCTGTTAAAACACCCTCGGTCACAAAATTTGCTGCTTTTTTATTTGTAAAAATCACGTCTTCAAGACCAAGTTCAACTATTTTATCCGCTTTGCCATCACTTTTTAAGGTGAAAACGATGTGCGTTAAATCATTTGGCACAATAGGATCCAGTAAAATACTGCCATTTGAAAAATCATCAAAAGAGAGCGCGTAAAGTGTTTTTTCGCTGAAAAGGCTCACTTCTGTGCGGTATTGGTTAGCCCAATTTTTGATAGATTTTTTCACCAAAGTTATTTCAACAATGCCTTGCCCGATACCTGAGAAAGAAAGATTTTTGTATTTTGTTAAATCAACAGCTTCTCCCGCAGGGCGCAATGAACGGAATAGAGATACATAATTTTTCACCACCCCCCTCAGTATAGGATTGCGTTCCACCGTGAAAATCCCTTTTTCAGCCGTTGCTGTAGTAGCGTTGATGTTAAACTTTTCAACCTTAGCGCCCGCTTTATCATATTC
>JAYUQN010000768.1:0-3042 GCA_043756725.1 Saprospiraceae bacterium | reverse complement strand
TTTGCCTTTGTTATTAATTCTTTATTAATATTAATGCAATATTGCAACCATAAAATGTCAAAAACAAATATTTTATGATATTTTTTCATATAAAAAATGAATTAATTTTTATATGACATTTAAAACATTGTAAATCAATGTTTTATAAAAACAAATATTTTATGATTGAAACAACATTTTTATCTGAAAACCTGAAAACAATAAGAGAATATTGGAATTATGGGCAAAATGATTTTGGAGAAAAGTTCGGACTTAAGAGAAATATCATGTACACATACGAAAGCGGGAAAGCTACACCCAGTATTGAAGTCTTACTTGAAATAGAAGCGATGACAGGCATCTCAATAAGAGAGCTATGCACCCGCAAGCTGCAACGCTTAGAGTTACCCGAGCGCCCGTATCGAGAGGGAGAGGGGATAGCGAAGCTGAGCACAAGCGGCGGACAGATGAATGTGAATGTGGCGAATGGTCATGGAAGTGCGGCAACGCAGCAACTCAGTGCCTCGGTGGAGGTGGAGCATATGAAAGCCCTGTTGGCAGAAAAGGAGCGATTGATACAGGTGTTGCTGGCGCACAAGAAAGCATTATAAGAACAAAATTTCTAAACAATTAAAAAATTTAAAACGGTATGAAAAAGACAATTCCAATCTTAGTAGCCCTACTATTAACCACTATCTGTTATGCTCAAAATGTAGTAGACCTACGAGCAAAAGATTATTTCCCTTCTGATAAGGGTACAACAGAAACCGAATACAACTATGTAAAAAAAGGGTATAAAACCCAAATAGAGCAAGGGTTAGACATGAAAAAGGGCTATACCTTTAAAGAGCTTCACACCAATTTTTATGGAACCTACAAAATGAAATTTAAAGGACTGTATAGAGATGGTCAAACTTATCCATGTGCCATATTAATAGTAATGGAATATGACGGTGATGTAGATTATGTTTGCATACCTCACCATGAATCCGAAAAGAAGATATGGGAAATGTATGCAAATTATGTGATTAGCTTAGGAGAAAGGAGTAAAGCCTTATCATGGGGGATTGCTAAAAGTGCAGCGTTCTTTGCTCAAAACAATTAAGTAATGCTTAAAAACTAACTTCCTGATTTGCCTAATAAATCCTTTGTAAAATAAGGAAGTTAGTTTTTAAAACTGCACACCCGGTATAAGTGTGGGCATCATATTATGAATAAAAGGTATTCGGTAGGAGAATTAAAATTTTATACTGTGTAAGTTGTTGATTATCATTTTGTTGTGGAGGGTTAAAAGAGTTCTCTCAGTCTCCGCTTTCTTTTAACTTGAATTAGGATTTGTAGAATTATAAGGATTTAATAGGATTTTAGATGTTGACAGCGCGCATTGTCAACATCTAAAATCCTATTAAATCCTTATAATTCTACAAATCCTAATTCAAGTTAAAAAGCGCTTCCGCATTCGCACTCGTCACTCGCGCTACCTCTTTATAATCCACGATTTTAATCTCTGAAATTTTCTCCGCCACATATTTCACATAGCTCGATTCATTGCGTTTGCCTCTAAACGGAACGGGCGCAAGATAGGGCGCATCGGTTTCAAGAACCAAATGTTTCAAATCAATGGCTTTTACAACGATATCCAAACCCGAGTTTTTATAGGTCAATACGCCACCGATACCGAGATAAAATCCCATGTCTATCAACTGATTGGCTTGCTCTACATTGCCTGTGAAACAATGGAGAATACCTCCCCCCCTAAACCAAGCATTTTCACGCAAAGTAGCAATCACTTCCTCAATTGAGTTGCGACTATGGATGATAATGGGCAAACCTAAATCTTGCGCCCAGTGCATTTGCTGCACAAAGGCTTGTTTTTGATAATCAAACGTGGTTTTGTCCCAATGCAAGTCAATACCAATTTCACCAATGGCACAAAAACGACGTTCAGATAAGTACTTTTTAGCCACTTTTAGCTCGTTTTCAAGCGTTTCAGCATTAATACTGCAAGGATGAACGCCCATCATAGCGGTACAAAAATCGGGATGCGCCGCCTCTAAAGCCAACATAGCTTCATGCGTTTCACTGTCAATAGCGGGTAAGAAAACTTTTTTGACCCCCTCAGTATTTGCTCGTTTCAGCATCTCAGAACGGTCATGAGTGAACTGTTTCACATAAAGGTGGGCGTGTGTATCAATAAGCATAAATAGAATTTTTAAAAATTTTAACGCAAAGTTATATGAAAAAAGAAAATTTGAATAATTTAAAAAAGATAATGAAATTTGACCTTTCTATCATTTTTAGCACATAATATTTTATGGTAAAAAAACAAAAATTCTACGTCGTCTGGGAAGGCATAAAACCCGGAATTTATAAAACTTGGGGGGAAACCAACGCCCAAGTTTTTGGCGTTAAAACGGCTAAATATAAGGCGTTTGAAACCCAAGCCGAAGCTGAAAAAGCTTTTAAAAGTTCCTATAAAAATTATTATAATTTTACTAAAAAGCCAGAGGACGAAAAACCGAAAGGTGGTGGCAATCAACGCATTATACAAGACAGCTTGTGTGTAGATGCCGCTTGTTCTGGCAATCCCGGGCTTATGGAATATCGAGGTGTTTATACAGAAACGAAAGAGCAAATTTTTCATCAAGGACCTTTCAAACAAGGCACTAATAATATCGGAGAGTTCTTAGCTTTGGTGCACGGTTTGGCTTTGTTGAAACGAGAGGGCAAGCCGAATATGACCATTTACAGCGATTCAAAAACAGCTATGGCTTGGGTAAGAAATAAAAAGTTGAAAACAACTTTGGCAGAAACGCCTCAAAATGAAATGATTTTTGAACTCATTGATAGGGCACTCTCATGGCTTAATAATAATACCTATAAAAATCCTATTGTGAAATGGGAAACGGAGGATTGGGGTGAAATACCGGCTGATTTTGGGCGGAAATGAACCGTAGGACGACATTTATGCCGTCCTCATTGGGGTACGGCATAAATGCCGTCCTACTTTTTCACGAGCCGAACGGAAATGGCTTCAATCGCCTTGCCCGTTTTTTTGTCGGT
>JAYUQN010000767.1:0-3046 GCA_043756725.1 Saprospiraceae bacterium | reverse complement strand
AAATAGAGCCTGTTTTTTATCAATTGGTAGCGGTGGGTTTTTTGGCACAATTGATTGATGGGCTTTTAGGCATGGGTTATGGCGTCACTTCACAGATTTTTCTAATGTCTTTGGGTATTTCACCTGCGGCTATTGGGTCGAGTATTCACACCGCTGAAATGTTTTCAAGCGGGGCATCAGGTTTTAGCCATTACAAATTTGGGAATGTCAATAAAAAACTGTTCAAAGTGATGGTGATTCCGGGGGTTATTGGAGCCATTTCAGGTGCTTTATTATTGGTTTTTTTAGGTGAAAAATACAGTGGTTGGGTAAAACCAGCTTTGGCAGCTTATGCCATGATATTAGGATTGAGGATATTAAGCCGTGCTTTTGTTAAAAGCAATGGTCAAAAAAAGAAGGTTAAACGAGCGGGTTGGCTGGCTTTGGCAGGTGGTTTTTTAGACTCTTTTGGTGGCGGCGGTTGGGGTCCTTTGGTGACTTCTACGCTGATTTCAAAAGGACGTTCACCCCAATTTGTCATCGGCACAGTGAGTTTGACAGAGTTTTTCGTCACGTTTGCCAGTGCTTTCACTTTCTTCGCCACGATAGGCGTTTCACATTGGCAAGTGATAGCGGGCTTGATAGTGGGTGGCGTAATCGCAGCCCCCATCTCAGCGCGCTTAGCAGGTAAATTGCCGACAAAATGGATGTTTATTGGGGTAGGTTGTATGGTTATTTTTTGGAGTTTAAGGATATTGTGGAAGTTGATTTAGGGCAATTTGTAACTATCCGTACCACGGACTTCAGTCCGTGAATGTCTCATGATTGGTGACAATTTTATTTTAAAATAGCATTTACGGACTGAATTTATAGTTTTTAAACGCTTACGGACTAAAGTCCGTGATACGAATAAGTAGGCTTTTAAACGCAAAATACTGAGGGGGGGTAAAATACATAAACCACATAAATAATATTTCCCTCAATATTTTGAAATGACTCAAATAAGTAATAAATTAGCC
The DNA here is from genome assembly GCA_043756725.1 of Saprospiraceae bacterium. Lineage (GTDB taxonomy): Bacteria > Bacteroidota > Bacteroidia > Chitinophagales > Saprospiraceae > JAAFJT01. The sequence continues at coordinate 2,048 of JAYUQN010000767.1, read as the reverse complement.
GATGAAAACAAGCATTTTGAAAAATTACACCCAAACCCACTATGACCGACAAAGAAAAAATCTTACAATTAATTGAAAATGGTCAATTAAAACAAGCTTTAGAGCAGACACTTGCGCTGCTCAAATATCTAAGCCAAAAAGATATTTATGCCACAACTACCCAAATTTTAGCTCAACTTAATACTGCTGAAAATCACCTAAAAACGGGTCAAATTTCACGCGAAGAATACAGCATCGTCGAAAATCGCCTACGATTGGCGTTTTTAGATGCCTTTAAAACATACGAAGCCCCGCCTGCTACGCGCCGCAAAGGCTATTTAGCCCACAATGTGCCGAGTGAAATGACCCTCAATTATAGGGTAGAATGTTGCATCAAAATCAGTGATGTCGAAGAGGCTTTGACACGTAAAGCAGGGTTTCGCCTCGAAGACACCGACTTTCATTTGCGCCAAATTACGCGCGTCAATTTGGAAGGCAGTTCAGATGCTTTTTATATTGAGCCGATTACAAAACTCACTGACCAGACGATTTTGCCAGAAGAAATAGGCAGTTGGAAGTTTTTTGTTACGCCGATGAAAGAAGGAACGCATGACCTTATCATCCGCGTTCAAGGTTTAGTACCCAGTCTTTTGGGCAATGAAGCACAAATTGAGGAGGATTGCCCTATTAATGTGCATATTACGACAAACGCAGTTCCCTATAATGAAACGTATTTTAAAAAACTTCCTGTACAAATAGGCGAGGAGTCTATTACCCCTACAGACATTTATACACAATCATTACCGAAAAACGCTCCTCCTCAATCTCTTCAACCTGTTTTTCAAAAGAAAACAGCCGTTGCTTGGGCTGCTTTGTTATGTGCCTTTATAGGCGGTGCGACGGGCTATCAATTGTTTTTTAATAACGCTGAATTAGCTTTTTACAATAATTGTAATATGACTGTAAGCCAAAATCCGCATATTTTTGTGAATGATGTTCCAGTAGCGGATAATGCGATTCATTATGACAAGGAGACGAAGATGGTGATTGTGAAATTTAAACCTCGTTATGACTTATGGCTTTATGGCGATAACTATGTGACTGTGAAAAATTTGTTTGGAAAAGATACCGTTTTCAAGGTGCAATGTACTGGAAAAGACCTTTTGTGGTTTGATGTGCCGACTATGGATATTTGTGAAACAAAAAAAGTCATTCCTCCTGTAGCCCCGTCAACCTATATCAAACTCAACTGTATTTTACCGATAAAAGCCCTTTTGGTTACCCCCTCAGTAATTGTTGATGGAAAAACGTTTTTTGCAAATCCTATCAAACCACAAGTGTGGCAAGTGGTGCTGCCCGATACTTTTTTCAACAAACGTGTCACTGTCTCGGTAATGGATAGTGCCTATCAATGTACGGGGCAAGTTATAAAACTTGATTCTTTGGTTGAAACAATACGGCTGAATTGTGCTTTAAAGCCTCCTCCACCTATTGCAAAAAAGGTCTCTGTGATTTTGAAAACCCAAGCTCTTCTTTTAAATCCTATCGCAATTGTGTATGTTGAAAACGATAAAATTTTAGACACCATAAAATTTTCACCCACTTTGAAAGGGCAGTCAGTTTTTGAAATATCCAATTTAGAGTTGGGTAAAAAATACCGATTTGAGATAAAGGGGCTTATAGCCAATCAAATGTATAAATGCCCTCTGCCTTCGGCTGTTTTAGTGAATAAAGATAAGCAAGTCATAGATTTGGACTGCCTACCTATTCCTTTTAACAACCCCGATGGCAAACGAGAAATTACCTTAGTGCTCCAAAATTATCAAAACTTGCGCCCTTTGATAGAAGGTCATGTGACGTTCAATAAAATTCAATCGGCTATAAATTTAGCAGAAAAACGTGTTTTAAGTACAGATACGCTTAAAACGGTCGTTGAAATGGGCAAATCCTATCAGTTCTCAGTCAATTCGATGTGTGTAGAATGTTTAGCTTCTGAAACGGTTATTAAACCCGAAACAAGAGAAGTTAATTTGCTGTGTAAAAAAATAGTGAATGCTAAAGGCTGTGCA
>JAYUQN010000766.1:0-3048 GCA_043756725.1 Saprospiraceae bacterium | reverse complement strand
GAAACATATTTTCAAGGCGGTCACCTCTACCTTGCACTTTTATGGCTTTGGTGGCATCTTGCGCTGAAGGCTCTTCGTCTCCTTCAAATGGAGAGTTTCCACCTGCTCGCACTTGCATTTCAGCTTCGCTGGGATCCACATTCAGGTTGCCGTCGTTGACGGCATTCACTTTATCTTTTGGAATATCCGATTCCCGTTCCACATCATTTGTCAACATTTTACGCACATTTGTAGCATAAGTCTGATGAGCAACTAAAGCCCGTTCAAGGCTGTCCACACGCCCTTCCAACTCAAACATATCCCTTTGCGAGCCAATCCCGCCATAGCCCGGGATATAGCGTTTCAGCGGTGTGAAAATAATAAGCGACACGACTAAGAAGGTAAAACCTACCAACAAACTACTGATAGCAACATACAAATTCATCAAGGAAAGGCGATAAGTTCCTACTTGTTCCAAGGTATCGTTGTTGATGACAATCAGCCGATAAAAAGTATGCCGCAACGTATCAATAAACTTTTTGAAACGGTCAAAGCTGCTTTCGATGCTGTGAACAATGCCCCGCGCCGATACGCCTTTTAGTTTTTCAAGTAATTGAAAAAAACGATTCGATTTATTTTGAACACCCATGCGTTAAATTTTCTCGTAAAAACAATAATTTTGTGTATTTTTCGCTATTCCTTTGTCTGAACTTATGTTTTTTACACTTCTCTAAAACATTCGTTGATTTTTTTGGTATAAATTTTTAGGTTTGTTCCTTTAATTTTATCCTTAAAATCTTAAAAATACTGAGGGGGGTCTATGATTCGCAAAAGTACAATAAGTTTCAAGACCAAAGATTGAAGACAATAGATTTAACTTTTAATAAACGATAAAAATCTCTAAGATTTGAAACATTTTTATAAATCCCTGATGCTCCTATTGGCACTTTGCCTTGTAAGTGCTTGTGTAACCCAACGAAAAAAGGATGAGGCGAAGGGTTTGCGCTTGTTTTTTCACAATCTAACAGCTAAATACAATGGCTTTTTCAATGCAGAAGTCTTGGTAAAAGATGCGACTGAGAAATTGACAGCTATGCACCAAGATAATTACAATAAAATCTTGGATGTCTATCCCGATTTGGCAGTTGAAACCTATCAATCTGTTATTCCTGATTTGGATAAAGCGATTGAAAAATCGGCTGTTGCCGCTACTTTTCACCGCCCAAGCCATTGGACAGACGATAGCTACCTCCTTTTAGGCAAAGCCCAATATTTGAAACACGATTTTCAAGCTGCCGAAGAGTCTTTTCAATACCTAACTGATGTCTATGACCCTTCTCTAAAACGCAAACTCAGTCCAAAAGACCGTAAAAAAGTGGCTGACGAAGCCCGTAAAGAAAAACTCGAAGCCCGCAAAGAAGCTGCTGAACAAGCCAAAAAAGACAGAGAAGAAAAACAAAAAGCCCAAAAAGAGGAAGCAGAAGCCAAACGCAAAGAAAAAGAAGAAAAAGCCAAACAAGAAGCCAAAGAACTTGAAAATCGCAATAAAATGCGTCAAGATTCGGTTCAACAGGCACAAAAAGAGCGTAAAACAACCTCTGTAAAAGAAAAAGAAGATAGGGACTCTCGCAACGAAGCCCGCAGAAAAGCCAATGAAGAGCGCGCTGAAGCCAGTCGTCGTAAAAGAGAAGAAGACCGTAAAAAAGCGAAAAGTATCTCCGATGACGATGAAGAAAATAAAAAAGTTGCCGCTCAAAATAAACCAAAACCCAAAGAAACACCAAAAGAAACGGGCAAAGTTATTATCGAAAAAACGGGTATAAATGCCACCCCTGTTTTCAAAACTGATGAAACCGTGAAACTCGGCAAAGCCAAAGGCAAACCCGATAAATATTTCCTCAAACACCGCCCTTGCCACCAAGAAGGCGTAGTGTGGTTAGCCCGCACTCATACCGAACGTGGCAATTATGCCGAAGCTGAAATATTGCTTGAAACACTCGAAAAAAGCCCTAAAACTTTCAAAGACGTTCGCCAGCAAGTGGCAGTTGCCAAAGCACATTTGCAGCTTAAACAAAGTCACCTCGAAGCCGCCATTCCTGCCCTCGAAACGGCTGTGAAATTGACGAAGAAAAAAAGAGAAAGAGCACGATTGGCTTATATTTTAGCCCAAATATATCAATTAACAGGTAATGGTGATAAAGCGTATGCCATGTTTGATAAAGTATTGAAATTCAATCCTTTGTATGAAATGGAATTCAACGCTCGCCTCAATATGGCACTCAACAGCACAACGGCTGCTGAAAACACGACCGCCATGTTGAAAAAAATGGCAAAAGATGGTAAAAATCGGGAATACAACGACCAAATTTATTTTGCCTTAGCACAAATTGCCTTGAAAAACAAACAACAACCCGAAGCCGTTGACTATCTCAAACAAGCGATTGCTATTGGCAGTAAAAATAAATTACAAACCGCCGAAGTCTATTATCTTTTGGCTAAGTTGGAGTATGAAACGGAAAAATATGTAGATGCGAAACGCCATTATGACAGCACTTTGCTGGTCATGGATAAAAACGACAACCGCAAACCCGAAGTAGAACGCTATGCAGAAAACTTGGTAGAAGTATCTAAAAATATCGAAATCATTACTCTACAAGATAGCCTTCTTAAAATAGCCGCTTTGAGCAATGTCGAAAAACGAGAGGTTGCCTCTGCTATCAAAAAAGCCCGCATTGCCAAAGCCGCAGCCGCAGCACAAGCTGCTGCGCCAAAATCTCCCGGGGGTGTTTCAGCCGAACCCGCTCAAAGTGGTAATGTAAAAAGCAATTTCTTTGCTTACAACCAAGATGCCCTAAAAAAAGGGAGAAAGGAATTTGAAAAAAAATGGGGCGGTGACCGCAAACTCGAAGACCACTGGCGACGCAGCAATAAAAAAGGTGTTTCCAGCGAAATCAATAATATCGAAATTGCTTCAAGTGATATAAGCGACAAAGAGGTAGCTGAAATTTTGAAAGACGTACCCAAAACTCCCGCTGAAATAGAGGCTCGTAAAATACAAATTGACGATGC
>JAYUQN010000765.1:0-3052 GCA_043756725.1 Saprospiraceae bacterium | reverse complement strand
GGTGCTCAACCACAATTCTGTGAAATCATCACCTGTTACATTGAAGATATAAGCTCCCGTAGTCGGTGGTTTGATATAGCCTCTGGCTCTTGAAATATAATTATCCGCACTGTTAAAAACAGGCATTTTGAAATCAGAAGGTGTTGCCATTGTTATATTATTGGGAGACGTGCTTGGAATCTGAATCGGGTTTGCCCATGTAGGTACACGATTAGTCCATCTTTCATGTATTAAACCGCCATTGGTTGTACAAATTGGGGTTGCGCAAGGAATTTCAACAATAAACCATTTGAAATATTCTGCGCCAAAATCGTCATACAATTCTATTTTAGCCCCATCAAGCGTGCTGCCTCCTGCTACTTTGATGGTTTTATTACAGGTTCTATTGATGATTTTATAAGAGCCGTCGGTTTGTTTTACCAAATTCCATTGCTGGCTACCTGTATTGTCATTAATATATTGCTCTGTTTTTACACCATTGGCGCAATTGCCGCCTGTTCCAACTATATCTAACAATTTATCGCTTTTACGGTTTTTAATTTCATAAAAACCATTAGCAAGCTTTGTCAATTGCCATTGTTGATTAGCACCACCATGTAGTGTCCATTGAAATATGCGGGCAAAATTGGCAAGTGAACCACCTTCCACATCCAATACTTTACCCGTTGCTTTATTCACTATTTTATAACACTTATTAGGGTCAAAGCCCACAGGTGCAGCCGCATTAACGGTGACGGTGAAACTACAAGTTGAAATATTGCCTCTCGCATCTGTTGCTCTGTATGTTAGAGTTGTTACACCTACAGGGAAACATGAACCACTGTTTAAACCTGCTGTTGGTGCACTCGTTACAGTAACAATGGGTGTTCCGGGACAATTATCGTTTACAGTGGGTGCTGTCCATGAAACCGTTGCACCACAGGCAGCCGTTGCAGTGACAGGTGTGCGATTGCCTATGCAAGCAAAAACGGGTGGCGTTGCATCTGTTGCACAAATATCTTGTGAAACTGTTACGGTGAAACTGCATGTGGCAGCGTTTCCATTCAAATCCGTAGCTGTGTAAGTGACGGTTGTAGCACCCAAACCAAAAGTAGCCCCAAAAGCGTGGGTTGAGGTTAAAGTTACCATGCTACAATTGTCAATAGCTGTTGGCGCAACCCAAGTAGCCGTAGCAGATGTACGGGCTGTTGTTTTTGACATATTAGCAGGGCATGCAGAAATAATAGGTCTTGTTGTATCGCTCAAACAATCATTGACAACCGTTACCGTGAAACTACACGTTGAAACATTGCCTTTTTTATCGGAAGCTTGATACGTCACAGCCGTTGCACCCAAAGCAAAAGGGCTTCCTGAGTTATGGGTTGAAACAAGCGTGATACCGCCACACGCATCTGTGGGCGCAGGAGCCGACCATGTGCCCACACCTGTTTGGGTAGTAGTATTGACCAACACATTAGCAGAACAAGTCAAAACAGGACCTGTCACATCGCTCGGACAAGGGTCAACACCTACAAATATGTTGAAAGTACAAATAGAAGCATTGCCTTTTGTATCTGTTGCTGTAAAATTCACAGCAGTGGTTCCATTCGGGAAAATAGCACCCGATTGAGCTGTAGAAGTCAAAGTGGTCGGACTACAATTGTCTGATACTGAGGGGGAGAGCCAAACCGCCACAGCACCATTGATAGCTGCATTTGACACGCCAAAGAAGTTTGGTGGACAGTTGCGGATAACAGGTTTGATATTGTCAATCGTACAAAAATCAGCAGCGCCATTTACCGTTACAGTGAAAGAGCAAGTTGCCGTGTTGGTATTCGCATCGGTTGCTGTATAAACCACCGTAGTGGTACCCGAAGGGAAAAAAGAACCTGAAGATTGTGATACTTTCACAACAATCGGGTAACAAGCGTCTGTTACTGAGGGGGTATTCCAAACAGCAAAAGCACCACCACCACTTGTGTTTAAAGTAATATTGGCAGGGCAATTTGCAATAACAGGCACTGTATTATCGGGTGTTGTACACGTTGCTGAAGATGAAACTTGTACAACGGTTACTTTAAAACGACAGTCTGCTGCATTATTTGAAGCATCTTTAGCTGTTATCACAACCTCAGTTGTTCCCGCGTTAAAAGTGGAACCAGAAGCAATATTAGAAGTTAGAGTAGGCGTACCCCCGCAATTGTCCGTAGCAACAATAGAACTCCAAGAGTAAGGAGCCGTATTAAGGGTATTTAAAACAGTGACATCTTGAGGACAATTTGAAATTTGCGGTCCAACACCATCAAAAACGGTCACATTTGTTGTACACGTCAAAGAATCGTTTGTTCTGAACAACAATTTCACAGGTACGGTCAAGGTTTGACCGACATTCACACATTTATAAGTTCTACGATTTACACCATCTACAAAATATTGAACGCCAAAGCAAGAGTCAATACCAAAGCCCTTAGTCACTATCGCAGGCGCATCTACTTTGGCGTCACCATTCAAATCCGTTCCAGCTTGCACAGCAGGCTTACATACTGAGGGGGCAACCGAGCTTGTCCCTTCTTGTATCAAACCAGCCTTATTGACAATCGGATTAACCGCTATCGTCCCTCTTTGAAAAACAACACCACTATTTTCAATAAATCCGTTGTTTGTTAGGGTTGTTCTATTTGAAATGATACCACAAGCCCTAACAATAATGGTTTTACCATTTGTCAAGCTACCTTCGTTCACAATAGAACCATCCCGAATTTCAACAACTTCTGTATTGTTGAAAGTGCCACCCAAACGATTGAGCAAGTCTCCCGCCAAACTCAAATAAGCATTGTTGATAAAATTACTTTCATTTGTCAAGCGAACAATATTGAAAATAGTACCATTATTGGTCAAATTTGCACCGCTTCTATTGAAAAAATCGGAACTATTTGAAAACTTGCCTGGCTTATTCACAGTCATTGTTGCTGTGTTCGTAATAGCACCACCTGCATTGTTATCAAGCGACCCATCTATTGTCAAAACCCCATTATTGGTTAAAATATTTGCAATTTTCACCAAACCACCAATC
>JAYUQN010000764.1:0-8285 GCA_043756725.1 Saprospiraceae bacterium | reverse complement strand
ATAGATTTTAACAACACATTAATCACTAATACAGGAACTTCAATTACGTCCAAGAATGACATACAAGGCTCTGTTGATATAGTAACGGAAGATTTACGACTAATTGAGCGTATTTTTTATCAGATTCGGAAATTGTTTGTGTAAAGAAAATAATGTTTTAATTTTTCTAAATCTGGTCAGCATTCTCTTTTTCATCATAATGTTTAAATCCCATACGCGGTTTATTGCGGCAACGGTCACGCCATTCTGTTTTCCATTTATCACGCTCTTCGGGTGTCATGGCTGAAAATTGATTTAATAGGGTTCATACACGGTTTTGACAAAAGTGCTATCTTAAAATCTTTAAAATTCAACAACTTTTAATTTAGAGGTACTTTCATAAAGTTAGTTGTAGGTTCGCTTTTATCATTCTGAGAAACGAGGAATCTGGATGTAAAATACTGTGTTATAACTCCAGATTCATCGTTCCTCGAAATGACAAAAACGACTTGCTGTTAATTTCATAAAACATCCTTAAAAAGCATTAAATTAATCTAAAAACCCCATTTTACCCGTCTGATAATCTTGAATCGCTTGTCGAATTTCAATGTCCGAATTCATAACAAAGGGTCCATAGCTTACAATAGGTTCGTTGATAGGTTCTCCACCTAAAATTAAGAATGTGGCTTTATCATTAGCTGAAATATTGACCGTATTACCTACTTGATTCATTAAGGCAATTTTATTGATAGCTAATATTTCAGTGCCATTTACCGATATGCTTCCCGATAAAGGGTAAATTGCAACAGTTTGATTTTCAGGCAGTTGCAGTTCAAAATTAGCCTTTTCTGAAACCGTTACATCGGCTAAAAGAATGGGACTATACGTTTGAGCAACACCTTTCAAACCCATTATTTCACCTGAAATGACGCGTAATTGCACCCCCTCGCTAATTTGCTTATTTGAAATATCTTTAGCCCCAATTTCTTGATAACGAGGTGGTATCATTTTAAAGGCTTTTGGCAAATTGACCCAAAGCTGGACGAAATGCAAAATACCGCCTTTTTTAGAAAACGCCAATTCATGCTTTTCTTCATGCACAATACCCGATGCCGCACTCATCCACTGCACATCGCCTGCGAAGAGTGTGCCTTTGTTGCCAACGGAATCTCGATGTTGTAAACCACCTTCATACACCAGCGTAATGGTTTCCATACCTCTATGCGGGTGGCTATCAACGCCTTTGGGAACTGTGGAAGGAGCTACTTGCATCGGTCCATGATGGTCAAGTAGCAAGAACGGGCTAAAATCGTGGAAACGATTGGAAGGTATCAAACTACGCCCAATAAAGCCATCGCCTACCTTTTGAGGGTGTCCTTCAAAAACTGCTTTTACTGTTTTGGTTGCCATGATTATTTTCAATTTTAGTTAATATTAAATCAATGTTTAAACATTAATTTCAATGAAAAAGTTCATTTCCGTTTCTTTCAGTGGTTACGAAACGGAAAAATAATAAACAACTAATTTTTTTTTAAACACAAAGACACAAAGATTTACAAAGTTAGATTTTGACATTAGATAGATAAAATACATATTGTCAACATCTAACTTTGTAAATCTTTGTGTCTTTGTGTTAAAAAAAAAAATTAGTTGTTCATAATTTGCCTAAATTACCTCCGTCAATAACCCAATATTCGCTTTAAAAGCAAGGATTTCATTTTGATATTCTTCAACTTGTTGTTCTTTTTCTTCTTCCGTCCACCAAAAAGCTTCTTGTAAAAGATTGGCAGCTACGGGAATGGCTTCGAGCGTTCTATCCCAATCGGTTAATTCCATACCTAAACGGCGGGCGAAAATATCTTTCAGCGTCAAGCCCATTTCATAGATGGCGCAATACACCATTTCAGCCCTCAAAATAGCTGAACCTTCAATAATAGGCACACGCAGAGAACCATCTTTCCAAATCAGTATTAAGATTTTTTCAGCGTCCGTCCCATATTTATAACTCAACCGTTTGGCAACATATTCAGGCACTTTGAAACGTTTCATCAAGTCGAGATGATAGTCAGGTGACCACCCTTTTGTGCCCACAAGCAGTTGTTTATCGGTTTTACATTCTGAAATAGACCCCCTCAGTATTTCCTCCGTTTTATCAATCGTATCCTTTGCCATCAAGCGATAAGTCGTCCATTTGCCACCCAAAATGCTGATTAAGCCACTTTTTTTATCTATTTCTACTTCATGGTCACGCACAAGGCTTTTTGTATCCGCATCTGCATCGGCTTGTAAAAGGGGGCGTAAACCACCAAAACCACTTTTTACTTGCTCAACAGTGATGGTTTTATTCAAATACAGATTGACGTATTTTAATAAATAGTCTACATCATTTTTATCAACCGTTATTTCTTTATCTGTCAATTCACATTCATCATCTGTTGTGCCCACCAATAAACGCCCTTGCCACGGAATCATAAAAATCACCCGTCCATCTTCTGTTTTGGGTATTAAAATAGCGGTATTGGGGCTGATAACATCACGAGGCAGCAAAATATGAACGCCTTTACTCACCCGCATACGGGGCGATACTGAGGGGGTCGCCATTTGACGAATATGGTCTGAAAAGGGTCCCGTTGCATTGATGAAGGCTTTAGATTTAATGGTAAACTCGTCTTTTTTTATAGCATCTCTAATTTTCAAGGCTTTTAATTGCGCTGTTTCATTTTTTTCAAAACCCAAAACATCAATATGATTGAGCATGATAGCCCCCTGTTCATAAGCCGTTTTAACAATAGCCAAAGTGTAGCGAGCATCATCAAACTGCCCATCATAATAGAGCACAGCCGACGCCAATTTTTTAGGATTCAGTTCTGGTATCCGTTTCAAAGCCTCCGTTTTTGACAACCAATCGCTGGGTGCGAGGTTGGTTTTACCTGCCAAAAGGTCATAGATTTTTAAGCCAATGGTGTAATAAAGTCCTTCAAACAAAGTGGAACAAGGCGTGAGGAGCGGCAAAGGGTGAGCCAAATAAGGGGCATTTTGTATCAAGGTTTTACGTTCCTGCAAGCCTTTATAGACCATGCGAAACTGCTCCCTATCCAATTTTTTAACAGCTTGTTCAAGATAGCGCACGCCCCCATGAAAAAGCTTGGTGGATTTTGAAGATGTGGCAGACGCAAAGTCATTTTTTTCAACCAAAATCGTTTTCAAACCCCGCAAGGTCGCATCTAATGCACAACCAACACCCGTAGCACCGCCACCGATAATGCACACATCATATTCTTCATCTTCTATTTGAGACAGGTATTTTAAACGATTCATTGGATTGATTTAGGTTTGAAATATATATTTAAATAGCCGCAGCAAATTGCTTCAAAAACCGCACATCGTTTTCAAAAAGAAACCGAATATCGGGAATATTATACAAGCGCAAGGCTTGACGCTCAATGCCCATACCAAAAGCAAAGCCTGAATATTTCTTAGAATCAATGCCACAATTTTCTAACACTTGTGGGTCAACCATACCGCAGCCCAATATTTCAAGCCAACCTGTACCCTTTGTCAAACGATAATTTTCAGGCGAATCCGTACCCAACCAAACGTCCATTTCAGCACTTGGCTCGGTGAAAGGGAAAAATGACGGGCGCAACCGAATTTTAGCCGAGCCAAACATCTCTTGAGCAAAAAATATCAAAGTCTGTTTCAAATCTGCAAAGGATACGCCTTCATCAATATATAAGCCTTCCACTTGGTGAAATTGCGCATGGCTCCGTGCCGAAATCGTTTCATTGCGATACACCCGACCCGGGGCAATGATGCGAATAGGTGGCTTTTGTTTTTCCATTACGCGCGCTTGCACAGGCGATGTATGCGTCCTCAAAAGCCACGTTTTTGAGTTTTGAATATAAAAAGTGTCCTGCATATCCCGCGCGGGATGGTCTTCAGGCGTGTTCATGGCGGTGAAATTATACCAATCTGTTTCAATTTCAGGGCCATCTACGACATTGAAACCAATGCGCCCAAAAATGTCAATAATCCGATTCATCACGATTGAAACAGGGTGGCGGCTGCCCAGTGGGAAGGGGTCGCTGGGTGCTGTCAAATCAAGCGTAGCACTATCGCCTTTGTCGCTTAAATCGTCCAATAATGTTAGTACAAAGAGAAATTTTTCATCCGCCTTATGTTTGGCAGTGTTTACCAACTGTCCATACTCTTTTTTACGCTCATTTTCAACCTTAGCGATTTCACCAAACAAAGGTTTGATGATATTTTTAGTGCCGATGAAACGTAAGCGATAGGCTTCAATTTCTTCTTTAGTTGTAGGCATTGTCGCCTCTATTTCTTCAATAACTTGTTGTACTTTTGCAAAAATTTCACTCATTTTCGTTAGATGTTAGCTATTGCTGCCTAAAAACAGATGTAAGGCGAATTTATAAAATTCGAGCACAGATTTACTAAATTTGAAAAATTTAGTAAATCTTCCTCGATATTTAGCAAACTTATCCTATGCCTATTTAAAGCAATATCGTTAAAAGTTCGCAAAAATACAGTATTGAAAAGACTTTTACAAAATATTACGTCATTAGAGACATTTCCTTTTTGGGCAATCTTGTTGGTGCAGGCTTTGGTGTGGTCGCGCTTCCTATTGTCTGCCAGTCTGTGGGGTATTGCCGCTGTCTCTATTGCCTATATTTTACAGAAAAAAGAAGGTTTTTCATGGAAAAGATGCTGGATTACACTTCTAAAAAATAAGATTTATTTAATATTGACCCTTCCTTTTTTCACGGTTTTGATAAGTGGGTTATGGTCAGAAGATTTAAATTATTGGCTCAGTCGGGTACGTATTCGCTTGCCTTATTTGGCTTTACCCATTGCGATGGCATTTTTACCCCCCCCCCCTAAAAAACACTTTTTTGGCATATTATACGTTTTTTTAATAGCTATTTTTATCAATATGGCAGTGGTATTGACCTATTTTGCTTTTCACAGTGAATTGATTATCAAGCATTTAGGTCAAGGGATACCGATGCCTTATTTGAAAGCACATATTGTCTATAGTTTGATGACTGTTTTTGCCATAATGGTGGGTTGGGAGATGTGGACAATGCGTTTCTACTTGAAATCTCCGATGGAAAGTAAACTTATATTAGGCATGACTGTTTTTCTTTTCATCGGCTTGCATATTATTTCTGTCCGAAGTGGGCTTCTGGCTTTGTATATTTGCCTTTTTGTGAAATGTCTTTTGTCTATTGTGAAATATAAAAAATATAAATCAGGTTTTTCAGGACTTGCCTTAATTGTGCTTTTACCTTTAGTTGCCTATTTTACATTGCCAAGTTTACAGAATCGAATAAATTACGCTATTTGGGATTTAAAACATTATACGCAAAATGAGTCATTTCAAAAATCGGATTCTGAGCGCATTATTTCGCTACAAATGGCGTGGCAAGCCATAAAAGAACAGCCTATTTTGGGCGTGGGTTCAGGCGATTTGATGAATGCTATTGGTGGACAATATGCTGTTCAATATCCTAATTTTAAAGTGAAAGAGCCTCATAATAATTTTCTTTTTGTCTGGCTTTCAACGGGTTTGCTTGGCTTAATCGCTTTTTTATTTAGCTTTGCTGCGCCTTTATTTTATAAAAAAAATTATAGAAACGATTTATTTTTGCTGTTTCATATTGTCATGCTCGTATCGTTTTCGGTAGATTACATCGTTGAAGGCACTTTTGGAACTTTTTTTTATACTTTTTTCATCTGCTTATTTTTGAAATATTTTGAGCTTTTAAATGAAATTTACATCAGTCCGCTTGAAAAATTTCGTTCAAAACAAGTATCTCGATATTTTTTAAAATCTGTGAAAGAAATGTTTTCAGAGAATTGATAGGATTTTTATGGTTGTATTCAAAGATTTACTAAATTTTTAAAATTTAGTAAATCTGGGTTAGAATTTAATTTTTATAAAATATGAAAAAAAATATTTTCCTTTTAGCCCTGTCTTTTTTACTCTTTCCAAGCTGCCATACTGAGGGGGTCGTAAAATTAACATCCGACGACCGTTTCAGAATTGATACTTTGAGTAGCCGTCAAACAATGGTGCTGGCTTCTGAAATGGACAAATGGTGCAAAGACAGTACACCTTTTTACCAACAACGCTTTGTGGATTCGCTTGTCATTGTGCGCGAACAAGAGATTTTAAAACAAACATCGACTATCGGTCAATAACCTTTGAACATCCTTTTTTACATGAAAAATATCTTATTTCTAATGGTTATCACCTTTATCGCTTGCAGCAACGAAGCAGAAGTTAAAGAAGCTTTTATACAGCAAGAGGTGAAAAACAATATTGAAAAATACAAAGTAAAAAAACGCATGGAGTGTATCACCGCTGCTTTAGACTCCGCTAATCGCATAGCTGACAGCATTATCCTTGTGAAAATGACTGCTATTGATACCAATTTACTAAGAAGACCTACAAGACCTATAAAACCGATTATTAAATCCCCTTTGGACACGACACCTGTGAAACCTATTTTACAAAAAGAAAAATAATTATTTATTCGTAACCCATAACCCGTAGCTTCGTCTTTAGGCGAACCCGTTTAGACGGATTTATCCGTCGGCAATATTTTTGAATAAAACGACGGATAAATCCGTCAAAACGGGTTCGCCTAAAGACGAAGCTACATCATTTTTAAACTATGATTGATATCGAAGTCCTAAATCAAGAGATTTATATTGAAAGTCAATTCATTGAAAGACTGAATGTAGAAACACACAAAGTCATTGTCGGACAAAACCACATGATTGAACGTTTGATGATTGGCTTGCTCACACGCGGGCATATTTTGCTCGAAGGCTTACCGGGTTTGGCTAAGACTTTAGCGATAAAAACTCTTTCCCAAGCCATTCATGCCGAGTTTAGCCGCATACAATTTACGCCCGATTTGTTGCCAGCCGATATTATTGGAACGATGATTTACAACCCCGCCAAAGCGGAATTTACGGTGCGAAAAGGACCCGTTTTTGCCAATTTTGTGTTGGCAGATGAAATAAACCGTGCCCCTGCAAAAGTGCAATCGGCTTTGCTGGAAGCTATGCAAGAGCGACAGGTCACCATTGGCGATACCACATTTCCATTGCAAGAGCCTTTCCTCGTCTTGGCAACTCAAAACCCCATTGAACAAGAAGGAACATACCCACTGCCCGAAGCGCAAGTGGATAGATTTATGATGAAAGTGAAAATTGACTACCCTACTAAGCCAGAAGAACGAGAAATTATTCGGCGAAACATGACCAATGAGACCCCCTCCGTATCAGTCGTTGTTACGCCCGAAGAAGTGCTGCGTGCTCGAAAGGTGGTTCAGAAAGTGTATATGGATGAAAAAATTGAGCAATATATTCTCGATATTGTTTTTGCTACCCGACAGCCACAGCAATATGGCTTAAGCAAATTGCAAAATTTGATTCAATACGGCGGTTCACCTCGTGCAAGCATTAATTTGGCATTGGCATCAAAAGCCTTAGCTTTTCTAAAACGTCGGGGTTATGTGATTCCCGAAGATGTGCGGAATGTTTGCGCGGACGTTTTACGGCATCGTATTGGTTTGACGTATGAAGCGGAAGCGGAAAATATTACAGCAGAAGATATTATTAATCAAATTTTGAATAAAGTGGAAGTGCCGTAAGCCTGTCAATAATTGGCATGAATTTAAGCGTTTCAAATAAATCAATTTCATATTATGACAGAACTACTCCGTGTTGCTATACTCGACCTTAATAATAATATGCCCAATCGTGGTATCACTTATCTGAAACGCATGGTTGAATCATACAGCGATGTCTTGACTTATGAGGTATTTGATGTACGTTTTAAAAATGAAATACCCGATACCCGTTTTGATATTTATCTATCATCAGGTGGTCCAGGCAGCCCTTTCGACTTCACGGGAGGTTGGGATAAGGCGTATTTTAATTTGATTGAAACGTTGTGGCAACACAATAGCACCCCCTCAGTATCGGCAGGTTTGATGCGTAAAAAATACGTATTTTTCATCTGTCATTCGTTTCAGTTAGCATGTCAGCATTTCAAAGTGGGTGAAATATCCAAGCGAAAAGCTATAAGCTTCGGCACATATCCTTGTAGTAAAACGCATTTGGGTACGTATGAACCCTTTTTTCATGACCTCCCCAATCCGTTTTGGATAGCTGATTTCAGAGATTGGCAAGTCATTAATCCAGACAAAGAGGAGCTGAGAAAACGGGGGATTAAGATAGTGGCTCTTGAAAAAGAACGTCCTCATGTAGAT
>JAYUQN010000763.1:0-3056 GCA_043756725.1 Saprospiraceae bacterium | reverse complement strand
ATTTTAACTCTTCCACTATCCACCCATTAATACAGCGGTTTTTATGGCTGAAATTGACACCAATACCGATTAAAGTCTTCCCTGTAATCTTATATTTTTCAACATAATTTTTAGTTTTCAACTGCGTCAAAGCGGCTTTTGCACTTCTATTGTATTTAAATTCAAAAAGATAGATATGAGCGTTAGTTTGCACCACACTATCAGCTCTGCCTGTGGCAGTATGCACTTCGCTGTCAATAAAAACACCTAAATATTTGAATAAAAGATGGATAATACTGTGAAAAAAACGCTCCGATAAAGCCAATTCTTTCTTCGTATCGTTTTTATTGCTTTCGTACAGATGGGCAGGTAAATCTGTAAAAAGAGTATTGATAATGGTCCTAACTTTCAACAAATCGTGTGCTTGAAAAGCACGGCTTAGATCCAGTACGGAAACCCCAGATGACACCAAATCGGGATTGGGTGCTAAGGCATCAATCATATAGGTGTACATACTGTCTTTTATTTCAAGGTTAGGGTAATCTAAAACGATTTCATCTGTTAAAAAATCCCTTTTTTTAATCGTCAAATAACCCGTTTGAAATAAAAGAGCAACCAAATCAAGGTTATCTAAATCATATTTATTCAATAAAGCACTACTTGTTACAGAGTTTTCAAAATCAAACTTTGAATTCTTTTTCATCATGTGAATCAAAAAAGTAGGTGTACCGCTATCAAACCAATAATTGCTAAACCCTCTTTTTGCTAAAAAGGTGAGTGTTCCAAACGGGTTATAAACCGTGTGGATACCATCCCAACTAAAACCATTGTACCAATCTTTGATGCGCTGTAACAAAGGTTCACGCTCAATTTGAAAATCCTGTAAAAGCCATTGAATATAATCTTCAAAATAAAGCTCTAATTCTTCCTGCGTAATGCCTGTAAGTGTGGCATAATTACGGTCAAGCGTCAAGTCTGTCAAATGGTTTAAGTCTGAAAAAATAGAAACTTTGGCAAATTTGGATACGCCTGTAATGAAAAGCATATCAATCATAGACTCTGCATCTTTTAAGACAGAATAAAACATTTTGAGTATTTTCTGATTGGCTTTTGCTTGGTCAAGTAGGTGTGTTTCAAGATAATCAATAATGGGTTTATCGTATTCATCAATAAGAATAATCACTTTACCATGTTGTTGATGTAGATTCCGAATCAATTCATCAAAGCTTTCCTTAATGGTTGTAGCTACTAAAGAACAATTTACCTCTTTTGCAATTCGTTTTATTTCAGAAGTAATAGCACTATTTAACCCACTCTCTTGATAATCTAAGCGAGCAAAAGAAATATGTATAACAGGACTCGTCTTTGACCAATCCCACTTATCTTCAATCCACAATCCTTTAAATAGCGGACGATTGCCTTCAAACAATTCTTTAAAGGTAGAAAGTAGAAGTGATTTGCCAAAACGACGAGGGCGAGAAAGGAAATAAACACCTTTCTTTATAGCGAGGTTATAGACGTGTTCTGTTTTATCAACATAGGCAAAATTTTCTTCCCTCATTTTTTTGAAGGTCTGCACACCAATTGGTAAATTCCTTAATCCTTTCATAGCACAAAATTAAGGTTTTTGATTGAAAAATAACTGTTTACATAGCGAATAAATTTGCTGCTACAACCAGTTTTAAGCACTTCGCCACCCATCTTCCCCAAATCGCAAACTTTCAGGATACGGAAACACATCTATAATCTTCCCATTTTGCAACTGTGTTTTCACATCATTCCAATATTCGGGCGTTAAAAGTTCGGGATGAAGCGACTCAAACATAGCCCGCAATTCTTTTTGTGGAAATAAAAACGGGGGAAATTCCTCTGGAAAAACATCTCTCACACCTACGTAAAACCACGATTCGGACGACATTTCATCATCATGCGTCCGGGCTGTGGGCAATTTGCGGAATTGACAATCCGTAACCCATTCTATTTCATCATAATCATAAAAAACGACCCGTTTTAGGCGCGTCACACCGAAGTTTTTCAACAACAAATCGCCGGGGAAAATATTGGCGGCGGCCAATTGTTTCAAAGCTCTGCCATAATCGTTTAAAATGTGGTAGGCTTCTTCGGGCGTGGCTTTGTCTAAATAGAGGTTGAGCGGCATCATTTTTTTCTCAACATAAAGATGTTTTATCTCGACTTTATCCCCCCTCAGTATCACCTTCGATTTGGCAATGCTGCGGAGTTCTGCCAGCAATTCGGGTGAAAAACGGTCTTTTTCACAGACAAAATTTTCAAAAAGATGGGTATCTGCTAACCGCCCGACACGGTCATGTTTGGTAACCAATTCGTATTTTTTAATGACTTCTTTTTCAGATACATTTTTAGGCGGCGCAAACTTATCTTTTATGACTTTGAAAACCATATTGTAAGTGGGCAGGGTAAAAACCGACATAACCATGCCTTTGATACCGGGTGCAAAATCGAATTTTTCAGTGCTATTTTGCGCCAAATGGCTTAAAAAACTGCGGTACATTTCCGTTTTTCCATGCTTTTCAAAACCCATACAGGTATAAAGTTCGCTAATGGGTTTATGCGGTAAAATGGATTTTAGAAACACGACCATTTCACTTGGAATATCGACATCTACGAGGAAATGCGCCCGATAATAGGTGAAAATGGACGCAATATGGTTATATTCCAAGAGCAAAGCATCGGCATATACGCCGCGTTCTTCATGCAAAAGTGGAATGATAAAAGGGTGAATCTGACCACCTAAATGCGCTCTGCCAACAATATAAGCCGCTTTATTTCTAAAAAAAACGGACTTTAAAACTTCCAAACGACTTTCAGTATCGGGCGTATATTTTGAAAACAATTCCGTTTCAATTTTATGCGTCACCAAATCAATATCCCTTTCAATGTCCTCAAAAGGGGCATCGAGTTTATAGTCTTCAAAGAGTTGAGTAACAAAACTTTTAGTAGATTCATAGCCTTGATAGGTTCTAAAAATGGGTCGCGCCGAGCGATAATCCATTTTATCAAGGGTTGGCATGACAAACATCAATTCTTTATCCACGCTC
>JAYUQN010000762.1:0-3057 GCA_043756725.1 Saprospiraceae bacterium | reverse complement strand
TACGATGCGCCAAAATCAAAGCCCATACCACTGCCCATATTCATGATGTTTTGAATAGCATTATCGCCAACATTGGCATTGAGTAATGTATCCGTTGCAATGCCCCAAATGCCACCTGCTTGCGCTTTCATACTGCCTGTAACACTAATTGCATAAGCAGGAATAGACGTTTGTGCGGTTGTGATGGTGAAATTTACATTGTCCGTCTGAAAGTGACTCAAACCTTGCAAGCGTTTCACCCGAAAACCAATTTTAAGTTTATCATCCATCAAATTGCGCGCGTAACCGAGATAAAGTGCGTTGAATTGACTTGCGTAAGCAGATTCTTCATTCAAAACAATACTCGCATTGGCTCCATTGCCTTCTGCTGCTAATTTGATAAGGTCGTCCGAAAGGCTCAAATAAACGCTTGAAAAGTGTTGTAGCCCCAATGAAAAATAATTATTTTTTTTCACTCTGAAACCCACGCTGAACAAATCTACACCCGCGTTGGTGTTAATATCGTTGCGTTGTTGCGCTAAAGGAGCAAATTTATCAAAGCTCAAATAGGTTTTGCCGCCGCTGCTGCTGAGCCAATCCGTTAATTTAAAAGAGGATTTTTGCTCAACTTGGATAGAGGATAATACAGGGATTCCAATAACTAAACGAGCATCGCCTGTTAAAGCAGGGTTTGCCATTAAGGTCGGTATCGCCGCTTTTGAGCCATAACCTAACATACCTGTTTGGGCTGTTAATATACTTACAAATAAAAAACTACTTATGATTGATATAATCTTTTTCATATTGTTGACTTAAACTTAATTTTTAAAATTGCTTTTAATCTTTTGCTCTTTTAGATGTTGACGGTTTAAACACAAAGACACAAAGATTTTCAAAGTCAGATGTTGACATTTTTTTATTTTATTCGTGTCAACATCTGACTTTGAAAATCTTTGTGTCTTTGTGTTTAATCCGTCAACATCTAAAATCCTATTAAATCCTTGTAATCGGACTAATCCTAATTCAAGTTAAAAATCCTATTAATTCTTAATTTTCAACTTCGCTTTCATCCCCACACTCACATCAAAAGTGTATGTGCTCAAAAGAGCCACGGGCGTTAAGCCATTATTAGCCGTTTGAATACGCCCAACAATAATCAATTTCTCAGCTTGTAAAACATTTGTCAATTGTGTTTTATCCAAAACCAAAGTTTGATTGCCTATATTGGCTTGGCTTACACGCCCATCCGCATCCACAATGGCGGAAGGAATTGAAAAATTACTAATGACAGTTGTGGCAACGCCTGCTTTTAGAGCCACCAAATCCATACTCGTTTTCAAAGGAAAACCATTTGTGTGGTTGATAAGTAGGGAAGCAGATTCAAATTTGTCGGCATTTTCAGTCGCCAAATTGCCCGTCATGGTATCCCGTAAAATGAGGTTTTCAGTTGAAAATTTCAAAGGCAAAATAAACTCAGCACCGAGGTTTATTTTACTATCTGCCATGAAAAAATTCACTTCGCTGGCATTGTTCGAGCGCATTTGAACGGCTCCGCTATAGGTCACTCTATTAGGCAAAATGGATAAAAAAGGAACAATCCGAGAATTGGTTTTAGTAATAGCAAAAGAGTCTTTAATACTTTGACCCAATTGATTGATGCGGGGATAAGAAATATCAAAAGCAGGTGTCCCTAAACCTTCTGAATTACCTAAAAGCCCGTCAGCCATGACGTTCATATTGGAAATAACAGGAATGCCAAATGAGTTGGAATATTTCAAACGCACTTGCGGATTATCAAAAAGCAGTTTTTGACTTGTTTTACTTAAAAATGAAAAATCGTAACCAAAATCTATTGTTTTAGTCGGAATATTGACATTAAAAACACCAAATTGCCCTTTTGCACCATCAATTTTAACATTGTTAAAGGTCGTATTTATTGTAATAGCGTCCGTTGCGTTGATGGTCACGAAACCCGTTGTTGCAGGCATAGACGCTTTAGCAGTAATAGGCAATTGATTGTAAGGCTGTGCGGCAATACTCGCCAAATCAACCACCGCATTGGTGAAACTGATAGTGCCACTAACCGAATTACTATTCACATTAATGGTTCTTGTGACGGGTACACCGTTTTCTTTCACCGTTGGAAAAGTCAATTCCAAAGTGAAATTAGCGGCGATACTTTTCGTAATGGTATAAGATGAAGAAGCACTTTTAATCGTGATTTCTCTTAATTTTTGGTCAGCGTTGCCCGTCGTAATGGGCGCAATGATGTTTTCAGGAATCAAATCTTGTGCTACCAATTTCACGACGCCTGTTTTCAATTTCATATTACTACCCGCTGCTGTCACTTGAATGGTGGCACTGGGTGAAATATTCGTGTTAGCGGCAATGCCTGGGCTGCTAAGAGAAGGTACACGATAGGCTAATTTATTGGTGAAAGATTTATCTTTCAAATCAGCGGTAACATTCATGGTGGCATTAGCGGCGATATTACCAACATTGATTGTTGTGATGAGCGCATAAGCTTTACCTCTGTCAAGCAAATCAACTTTCACATTTTGCAAAGCGAAAGGAAAATTGTTTTTCACTGTCAATTGCAACAAACCACTGGCTAAGGTAACAGATTGAAATTCCGTCAAATCGTCCATGTCACTTTGCGCATTTGTCGTTTGGGTGAAAGCTGGAATACCCGTTGGCGGCGTTGTGCCACCCGAAGCAAATAAGGTTTTTGTTGGCTCTGAAAACGATGAACTAAAAGCACTCAAAGTGGTACTTTTTTGAGCCGTGAAACCCGAAATGCTGACGTCACCCATCACAATATTTTTAGCAATAGTAGCCCCAACATTACCGGTGGCTTGATTGACGATATCTGAAACGGCATAAGACGCTATATTGTCCTGTGCATATACTATTTGGATAGTGCCATCTGCGCCCGGTTTGAGTAAGCTATCCGATTTAATAAAATCTTGTAACGCAAACGTCGCTTTTACCAATGGAACAGCTAAAGTAGGAGACAGCTCAATGCCATCAAAGTTTGATAAGTCAGATTTTGTACAGGCTACCCACATTGAAATAGTC
>JAYUQN010000761.1:0-3062 GCA_043756725.1 Saprospiraceae bacterium | reverse complement strand
GTTTTTTTTGACAAAAAGCCATTGTTCATTAAGGCTGTTTTTATAGCAAAAACGGGGGGAACTTTTTTTACCCGTTTGTACAGCCTATCTTTAGCATCTTTCAACATCCTTAGCATCCTAATTCAAATTTAAAATCTATAATTCACAGACGCATTGATGAATCTACCTTGCGTACCAAACTGGTTGGTTCTGCGAGAATAGATGACCTCATTGGTTGTTTGTGGAGAAACAAGCAAATCTGGATATATGTCCGTTAAGTTATTGACACCGACAGAGATAGATAGTTTTTCAATAGGTCTGTAAGTCAAAGCCACATCAAGTAAGGTTTTAGCGGCAAAAGTCTGGTATTTCAAACCTGTTTTAGAATCTACCGCAGCCAGAGTAGCCAATGGGTCAAGGACTTCGCCAAAGCGAGAAGCACGGAATAAGATACCAAAAGATTTGAAATCGTAGTTGAAAGATGAAATGAATTTGTTGCGTGGCTGACCATCGGTAATATAAATCACTGACGCATCATCTACAACAGGTGCGCCTGTATTGGTTTTTTTGATACTACCAGCGTCCGCTTCCGTATTCATTGATGAGAAAGCTAAATTGATACCCAATTTGCTATCCGTTCCCACTTTTTTATTGTAAGCTGCCACGACTTCCAAGCCCTTTGTAGTGGTATTGAAAGCATTGACAAACACGTTTGCTGTTTGGGTGAAACCAGCGGCTGTAAAAGTTGTATTTTTAGAGACATCAATACCACCCGATAACTGGATACGGTCTTTCACTTTTATTTGGTAGTAATCGGCTGTAAATGTAAAATCTTCGCTGATTTTAGCGGTTAGACCGCCTGAAATATCAAACGATGTTTCTTTTTTCAAGCCATTCTCCAAACCTAAGCCCAATGAAGTTGCCAAAGCAGATTCGGCAGGGATAATCGGATTGAGGATAGAATTACCCGCATTGTCAAATGAAATATTGATGAAATTACTGTAACGGCTTTGTGTGATACTTGGCGCACGGAAACCACGGCTAATAGAAGCACGAGCTGCAATAGCGTTTGTAAATTTTAAGCGGGTATTGAATTTAGCAGATATATCAGAGCCAAAATCACTGTAATTTTCAACACGCGCCGCAGCACCTACTAAGAATTTTTCAGTTATATCACTTTCCCCTTCTACATAAAGACCCACATTCGTTCTGTTCCATTTACCTGCTGTTTTATCGCTAAAACCTTCACGACCGCTTGAGCCTACGTCTTTTGTAGTTTTCAAAGGACCCGCTTCGTAAGAGGCTTTATCACCCGCTTTTTGCTCAAAAGTTTCCGCTCTGAACTCTACGCCCGTTCCCAAACTGAAATTAGGATAGCTGCCTTGATTAAATGTTTTAGCCAAATCAGCATTAACAAGCGTTTGTGCTACTCTGGTTTGACCAATATAGAATTTTGTTGGCGAAGCGGCACCCAAACTTGGATTGACGGTATTTTCAGCGTTCCAATCCACTTTATTAGAGCCTTGTCCTAAGCTAAAATCCATGTTCCAATCTTTGCCGAAACTGCCTTTTGCACCTGCTGTCAATGAAAAGTCATTCAAATCCGCAGGGGCAATTGGGTTGTAGCCATTCGGGAAAATAGTCAAAGCGTTGCGTCTTGCATTAGAAGGCGGACGGGTGAAAACGCCCGTTACAACGTGCTTTTTGGTATAACCACCAAATGTATAAAAATCCCATTTATCGTTGATAGGCATACCTGCATTGATGAAAATACCGTAATTGGTGTTTTCAGCCGCACCCAAAATAGCTCTATCTAAGTTGATATTATTGGCTTTCAACAAACTGTCTTCCGTTCTTTGAACTCTTGAATAGAAATTCGTAGATGCTGATGATGCGTTTGGACTTGAATAAGAACCCGAACGGTCATAGCCGTCTGTGTGAGAATAAGTCAAAGTTGAGTTTAAAAAGCCTTTTGAACCCAATTTCAAGCCAACGTTAGCAGCCAAATTGTAGGTTTGACCATCTTTTGTTAAAACGGGTGCTTTGATGTTTTTAACATCTAAATTCGGTTTTGAATAACCTTGACCATAATAAGCGGAAACAGCACCCCCACTTGACGCATTGTTTAACTGCATATTGATAACCCCAGCTATGGCATCTGAACCATATTGTGCTGCTGCACCATCTCGCAAAACTTCCACTCTTTTCAATGAAAGCGCAGGTACAGCGTTTACGTCCGTACCCGCTTGACCTTTGCCCACACCGTCATTGATACTCAAAAAAGAGACTTTATGACGGCGTTTGTTGTTCACCAAAACCAGAACTTGGTCGGGTCCCATACCCCGCAAAGTGGCAGGGTCAACAAAAGGTGCAGCATCGTTGATACCGAATTTCATCGCATTGAAAGACGGTACAGTGTAGTGAATCGCTTGACCCAAATCTACTTGACCCGTTGCTTGTATTTCTTTCAAATTGATAACATCAATCGGCACAGGTCTATCCACATCCGTGCGGGCTTTTGTGAAACGAGAACCGACCACAACTGCCTCGCTCAAAAGCGCAGGCGATTCTTCTAAACTAATAACAATAGCCGCATCGCCACCTACTTTAAACTCTTTAGCCACATAACCGACATAAGACACGACTAAAATATCTCCAGCATTGGCTTCTAATGAAAACTTGCCATCGGCATCCGTAACAGTGCCTTTTTGAGTGCCTTTTATGACAATATTTGCGCCCACGATAGGCTCGCCTGTTTTGGCATCTGTAATTCTCCCGCTTACAGGCGGCGCTACTTTTTCGCCTTTTTTGTCCTCATTTTTATCTAAAATAGAGGTATTTTTTGCTCCTATACTGCCACGCCCTGTCGTGGTGAAGCCAGAGGCATCAAGGGGGGTATTTGTCCCTGTTTTATTCAAAACAATTTGACGGTCGAATACCTCATAGCCAATATTTAAGGGTTTTAGCGTGCGGTTAAGCACTTCTTCGAGCCTTTCATTATTGGCAGCGATTGAAATTTTACGTTTCACAGATACCATTTGGTTGCTGTATGTGAATTTCACTTTTGCTGTATTTTCAACAGA
>JAYUQN010000760.1:0-3063 GCA_043756725.1 Saprospiraceae bacterium | reverse complement strand
ATGATAAATAGAAACTACCCAATCAGTTCGCATTATTTTCCTAATTTGATAGAAGATGGTTCTATTTATGTGGATAAAACCCAATTTATAGTACCCTTGTTGGAGAAAAAAACCAATGCATCGTATTTCCTAAGCCGCCCCCGCCGCTTTGGAAAATCCCTGTTTATAAGTGCTATTGAACAGGTATTACGAGGACGACAAGATTTGTTTAAAGGTTTGTATATTTATGATAAAATCACTTGGGACGAATTTCCTGTGATTCGATTGTCATTAGATAAAATTGGCTTTACTGAAATACCATTAGAGCAAGCATTGGTTAAAGCTGTTCACTTAGTAGGGAATAGTTATGGTATAGTTTTAAAAGAATTGACACCGTCCTTGTCTCTTAGAGAATTGATTGAAAAACTGGCTGATAAATTTCAAAAAAATGTCGTTGTCCTCATAGATGAATACGACAAGCCAATAATCAATTATATTGAAAAAGATGATTCTACACAAGCGGAAATCAATAGAGATATACTAAAAGCCTTTTTTGGTATTTTGTCCGAAGGGACTCCTATGGAGAAAGATAGTGGTCAATTTCTCCGTTTTACATTTATTACAGGCGTATCAAAGTTTTCAAAAGTTTCCATATTTTCAGATTTAAGCCAGTTTGATGATTTGACATTAGATTCTGCCTTTAATAATGTCTGCGGTTTTTCAGAAGCCGAAATAAGGCAGTATTGCCATCAAGGTTTGATAGATTTATCTGAAAAAGAAGGTGTTTCCCTTGAATACATGGTGGACAAAATACGTTATTGGTATAATGGTTTCTCTTGGAATGGGGAAGATTTTGTCTATAATCCCTATTCGACCATGCTTTTGATGAAAAAACAAGAATTTAAAAACTATTGGTTTGAATCGGGAACGCCTACTTTTTTAGTCAAGTTAATCAATGCCGATTTTCGGTATATTATAAAAGACATTAAAATTAACAGCAGTATTTACAGTTGGCATGATTTGAAAAATTTGAATTATATTTCTCTTATGCTGCAAACAGGTTATTTGACTTTTAAAAAGCATATTGGTGGAGACAATTACGTTGTGAATTACCCCAACAAAGAAGTCGAAAATGCTTTTTCAGAAATGCTTTTGGGTGGTTATATGCACACACACCCTGCCATGATGTCTACAACGGTTTTAGATATTGAAGAATCTTTTAAAAAACATGATTTAGAAGCTGTTATTGCTATTTTAAAGGGCATGTTCAAAACGCTACCCAATCAATTTTTTTATGAAGATATACAAAAAATAGACAAGAACGGCAAAATAACAATTGTTAAAAAAGCCGTCAATGAAAATTTCTACCATGCTGTTATCTATTTGGTTTTTAGCATTTTGGGCATAAGAATGCCGGTTGAAGTCAATACACGAGAAGGACGCATTGATGCCGTTGTGGAAACAGAAAGCCATATATACATATTTGAATTTAAGAAAAATAGAAAAGCTGTTGTGGCTATTGAGCAAATGAAAGAGAAAAACTACGCAGCCCATTACAGCCTCTCAAAAAAACAGATTTATTTGATTGGCGTTTGTTTTACGATGCAAAAAAAAGGGATTAGTGATTATTTGATTGAAAAATTATAACTTGAATTAGGATTTACGAGATTATAAGGATTTAATAGGATTTTAGATGTGGGCAGTGCGTTTTTCAACATCTAAAATCCTATTAAATTCTTATAATCTCGTAAATCCTAATTCAAGTTATAAAAAACCTAATTCAAATAAAACATCCTTTTCACCGCCGAATACTTATCCGATTGCAATTGGTAAAAATAAACACCCGTATTCCGCAAAACCGATTTATCCAAAATAACCTCATTATACCCTTTTGAAAACGCCCGATTGAGCGTATAAACCTTCCGACCTGTGATGTCAAAAATGCTCAATTCGGCTGTATTCGTTTCAGGTAAAATGAAAGAAATAATGGTTTCACTGTTGAATGGATTGGGGCGATTTTGATGCAAATCGAAGACAAGTTTTTCAACTTTTTCTCCAGTGAAACTTAACTGCAAATGTTTCTCCCCCCCCTCAGTATTATAGCCTAAATTGTCTGAAAAACTTGTATTTAAACTGACGACATCTTTAATTGAAACCTGTTTTTTAGCTTTCACAACTAAGGTGAAAATGGTGTTGTCACTCATAGCTTTTGAACTTGCCCATGCCGTTGTCACTGTATTTTTATCTAAAATATTGTAATTGCCTTCGCTGAATTGCGCCAAATCACCGTTTTCAATACTGAAACTTTCAACATTGTTTTTATCAATATTTAAAGCAAATTGTAGGGCAACTAAGGCTTTTGCATTGATTTTTACGGGAATTTGGTAGGTTTTGCCTTGTTCCAAAAGCATATCGGGTAGTTGCAAATAGTCAATTTCGGGCGTATTACGCACTTGTGCTGATACCAAATTGGATGTCCGTGCCGACAAATTGCCATCGCCAACTTTTACCGCTACAAAATCGGCATCTGTGACATTTTGAGTGGGATTGTTGAGACTTAAAATCTCTGGAAAATCCTCCGCAAAAGGGTTCGCTGGGTTTTTAAACTCATAACTTTTAGGGATAAAACGCCATGCCGTATTGTTGGGAAAATTATCTGTTTTACGCAATATCAAATTACGAATCAGCAGCATATCTCCTGCTTCTATTTCACCGTTGCGGTTTACGTCCATCGCTATCAATTGATAAGGGGATTTTGCCGTTTCAATGCCCAATAAATATTTCGCAATGACATTAATATCGAAGGTGGAAACACCATTTAAGACATCATAAGTGCGCTCAGGTTTCATTCGATAAGACTCGCCTACAGGCACACTTGGGAAGCTGTAAAAACTACCCTCTGCCTTGTTGATAGAATCCCGTGTGTTAAATATTTTCACCGTAGCGACTATATTTTCACCCGTTTCACGCTTGATTTCACCCGAAATAGCGATTTGTGGGGCTACACAAGTAGGAATTGTAATGTTTTGGGTGAAAGTTTTAGACGCACCGCATTTGTTTTTCACCGTCCATGTGCGAACAAGG
>JAYUQN010000759.1:0-3067 GCA_043756725.1 Saprospiraceae bacterium | reverse complement strand
AACAATTGCAGAAATTCGCTGCCTTGAAAATAGTTTTTCTTGAAAGAATTGTGAAGCAAAAGCAGCGAATTTTCAGAGGATATCTGCGCCTCCAAATCGCCATGCCCGCCGAAATAGAAGTAAAAACGGTCTTTGGGTTTCAGTTGTGCTGTGAGATTGTACAAGCCATCCAAAACATTCAGCCTTGTGGCATTTTCATTCAGCAGGATTTTGATATGGTCTTCGGGTATCTGCTGCGTTTTTAAAAACTCAGAAAATGCGACTGCATCACGGTCTGCAAATTGCAGCGGCGCTATCTCTTTGTATTTGGATAAGCCTATGACTAAGGCGTAGGTGTTTTGGGCATGTAGGCTTGTATAGGATAGGCAACAATAGAAAAATAATATTGCTTTGAAATTAGGGTTAAATAATTTTGTCATAGTGAAAAATGTTTTATATAAAAAAAAGGGTTTTAACAAAAAATGTGTGCGTACAAAATTACGCCAAAAAAAGGTGATTTGTACTTGAAATGTATGAATATTGAGCAGTTTTGATAAAAAAATGTCATTAGGGCTTAGGTTATCACCATTTTTGGTGATAAAATAAGAAGAAAATGAGCCTTCGTATCCAGCCTATAATCTGTTCCTACAAAATCCGAGTGGTGTTATAAAACTAAGATGCTAAGGAGATAATAAACTCTGTTCCTCCTCCCTCTCCGAAGGAGTCCCCTTGGACAGTAGTCACCACTTCTAAAGTGCCGCCATGTCCTTTTGTCACAATATCATACGCTAAGGATAGTCCCAATCCAGTGCCTTCACCTGTTGGTTTGGTGGTAAAAAAAGGTTGAAAAATCTTAGCTTTTACACTTTCGGGCATACCTGTGCCGTTGTCTTTTACGCGTATTTCAATACCATTGCCCCCTGCCCCTAAAGGAGAAGAAAGGCGTTTTGTACTTACGGATACTGAGGGGGTATAATGAGAACTTTCCATCCCTATGGCACATCCCGAAACAGTCGGGATTGTTTTCGGAATGGAAAGTTGTTGCTTGTTTCGTTCATTGACGGCATAGAAAGCATTATTAAAAAGGTTTAACAAAACCCGTCCCATATCTTGCGGAATAACTTCTATTTTAGGCAAATTTTCTGCAAAAGTAGTTTTGAAATCGGCATTAAAATTTTTGTCTTTGGCTCTAAGACCGTGGTAGCTTAAGCGCAAATATTCATCTGCCAAAGCGTTGATGTCGGTCATTTCTTTTCTACCTGGACTTGCCCTCGAATGTTCAAGCATGCCTTTTACAATATTACTGGCGCGCTTACCATGATGATTGATTTTATCTTGGTTTTGCGTTAAATCCGATAAAATTTCCGTAATATAGTCTTTATCTTTTTCGGGTATGTCAATTTTAGAAATCTCTTGTTTCAGATCATGGGCTAAATCCACGCTGAGTTCCGCAAAATTATTGACAAAATTTAGGGGGTTTTGAATTTCATGCGCAATGCCTGCGGTGAGTTCGCCGAGGGAAGCGAGTTTTTCAGACTGAATCAATTGGGCTTGTGTGGCTTTGAGTTTGTCTAAGGTTTTTTCTAATACTTCTTTTTGGCTTGTTATTTCAGCAGTGCGTTCAGCTACTTGGTGTTCAAGTTCCTTCTTTTGGGCTTCATGAAGCCTTTTATCTTCTTCCTCTTTCAATCTTTGTAGCTTTTCTCTTTTATTTTGCTTTTGCGCATATATGCCAAAACCTATCAACCAAAAAACGGCAAAATTCTTTGCGGCATTGAAAAATATGCCGTAAGATTTATAAAATTCAGGCGATATATAGCTCAAAATATCGTTTAAAAATCCCAATATAAGGAAGGGAAGGGTAGCCACTATCAACAATCGAGCAGACCGATTATCTCTGGCTTGATAAATGATGTAAAGGGCAGCAAAACAGAGCAAATAATAGTAATAATCATCTATAAAACGCCATGATACAAGATAGCTAAATACCATTAAAATGAGCGTACCCACCCACGCGTATTTTAGGATTATATCCCAAAACGGCATCCGAACAGCCGTTTCCTCCGTAGGAGTCCCTTCGGATAAATAGCTGCGCAGGTATTTCATTACGCCAAAGGTAACGAGGGTTTTAGTAAAAATATGAACGATGTCTAATTGCATATAGTGAATTTCTTAAAGTGATTATTTCGGAATTTGCTAACAGTCCCGATATAATCGGGAAGGTATCTTTATCATAATTGTATGCTTTTAGGACAAAAGTAAGCAATATTAACAGATTTCACGAGGCTGTTTCGACCCCCTTCCCATAGGGACTCCGATGGAGCAGTACAAAGGGGTAAAATGTAGGGGTATTTTATTTTCCCTAAAGATAATAAAAAGCTGTATCTTCATCCAAGATAATCTAAAAAAGTTTAATAACATGGAGCAAGACGAACCTATTCATCTTTCCAAGAAAGAAAAGGACAAAGACAAGGAAAAAAAAGCCAGCCGCACCGTGGAAACGATGTACCGTACAACGATGGCAAATCATATCCGATTGAGTGAAATGGCAGACAGCAAAGCGGGTTTGATGGTATCTATCAATTCCATTATCATCTCTATCATGACCTCTTTTTTGGTGCATGAGTTTGCCGCTAATCCCAGATTGCTGATTCCGACGGTTGTGTTGGTATTGGTCTGTTTGCTCACCATTACTTTTGCTTTGCTTTCAACCAAACCTTCCATAAAACATCAACAAAATAATGCTGTTGATAAGACAGACCTCTTGTTTTTCGGGGATTATGTCCATCTTTCTCTGAAAGAGTATAAAAAAGCCATGAAAGAGATGATGGAGGACGATACCCTCTTGCGGGATAGTTTGATTGATAATATCTATGCACAGGGTAAAGTCATTGACCATAAATTTAAATTATTGAGCATCGCTTATACCATTTTTATGTATGGTTTTCCTGTGGCAATAATCGCTTTTCTTATTATGGTGGCTGTTCGTTAGGTGTTCTCAGCCAAGATTTAGGAAAAGGTTTTTGAAAAAATTTAATGGGGTTTTGATTTTTTTTGCAAAAAAAATCAAAACCCCATTAAATTTTTT